>NZ_JBFRTQ010000047.1:0-50023 GCF_041474195.1 Vibrio sp. 10N.222.52.C3
CCTCCTCCTACTCGATTTAGTGTCTGTCTCGTCCCGAAATGTGTTTTTACCTTCCCGCGCGCCTGCTTGGTCTATTTGAGGGCGTGGCCACACTTGTCGGCGTGGAACACTTTTAGATAATGCTGGTAGTAGTCATCAATGAGCTTGGCAGATTCACTTTCACCTAAAGATTTGAGTAACTCAATACCCACTTCACAAGTACACAAGTGGCCACTGTCTTGGTTGCGGCGCAAGGTGTATGAAGATTCGCTGGTAATATCGAGGTGAACTTGCGGAACGGCTTGTAACCACGAGCTCTTGTTAAGCATCTTCTTCGCTTCTTGCCATGTGCCATCCAAGATGATGAATAGCGGCTTACGGCTCTGGGCTTGGGTCATTACAGCTTGCTGGCACTCGACACTTTGATCACTTGGGAATAAAAGAAACGGTTGTCGTGTTTCATCGTCAAGCAGTGCGATGAGCTCCGCTGGTGGTGTTTTCCTTTGCCATACAACGGACTGACACTGATCAAGGGATTGCTGAAGCAGCTTCCCTGTATTGGTATCGCGTGACAGTTCATTCTCATGAGTGAGCAGTACAAGATCGATTTGGCTTGCGACACTAGGTATCAGGTGACAAATACATTGGTGAGTGAAGCTACAACCATGGCAAGCTTGTTGGTTACTCATGTTTACAACTTAACTCCACTTTGTGCGGGTGAGATACCATCAGCAAACAAAACCACGTCGCTGATATCAGCATCATCTGCAACTGGAGCGACACTTGGGTTTAGCGGGTAGCTGACACCAGAGTATGAAAGTGTGTGTTTCGCCGGTGTTGCACCGCCGCCACTGACATTGAAGATCAGATCCTGCCAGCCGTGGTTTTGCGATTTACCTAAGCGTATGTCGCCCTTAACCAGTGTCACTCGGCTATTGAAGCGCCAGTTATCTTGATGGTTTTCGAAAATTAGCAGTGTACAGCCACCAGAACCACACCAATCGAGTTGGGCGAACAGCTCTTCTTTACCGTCGCCGTTGAGGTCGTAGGTTAACCAGCGGTATTTAGTGTCGTCAGGTGAGCTGTTGTTGATCTTAAAGTATTCGCGGATCGCTTGGTCGACTTTTGGATCAAGTTGATCGCTGGAGTTCACCTGCTTTGCGGTTAGATCAACGTTAGTGGTGGTGTTTACTTGTGCTTGCGCACTCTTAGCTTCGAATAGCACCAGACCGCCATTGGCAATCGGATACACCACGTTGCCCACTTTCTCTTTTTCAGCGATTAGCTTGCCATTATCGAGTGTGAAGATGCGCTCGGAGATCAAATATTGTTGCTGGTGGCGAGTCATAACCACTTGTACCTGATTTTGGTTCAGTTGCTGCCAGAAGCCTTGTTCAACAATAGAAGGGTCTCCATTGCTGTATGAATAAGTCGTGATAGCACTGTGGTCATTGTTGAGTTCAAGGTTGATAGAGAACCCTGAGTTTTGCGTTGAGCTAGCGAAGTAGAGTCCGCTCCAGTCCAGCGTTGGATCTTGGTTAGAGACCGTCGCACAGCCATTGTAGTTACTGTCATTGAGGTTAAGCTTGGCATGCCATCCATAGATAGAATCGCTCATGCCGTCGCTACAGCTCTCTTTCGTAAGGTTGAGTTTGCCTTGTGCAGCTTTACCTTCTAATTGGTAGTCACGGCTGCTCGATGTGGTGCGGCTTGATTCAATATCGAGGGTCTGTGGCTGTTCGCCCATCTTGGTGTATTTCAGCTGGTCTTTATCGAAGGTTGCTGACCAGAAGGGTTCATTACCAAATACTCGTGTTGAGCGCAGCGGTTGGACGCAGCGATCTGGGTTCTCTGCGGTTAGGATGTTCACTTGGTCAACCACGAAACGCGCTGTGAAATCTGCGTTATAACCCGTTTGGCTCGGCACGGTTAGGTGACCAATCAGCTCGCCATATAAGGCTTGGTAAGGTCTCGTTGAGAGCCCTTGTGCTTCTAACGCTAACTCTGGAGATAAGTCTAACCAGTATTGTTGTTGGCTACCGCAAGGAGTGAAGGTTCGGCTTTCATGGCCAACCACCACCTGACCACGCATGATGAAGGTTTGCGGTTGAATGCTCTGTGGCTCATCCAAGGTTGCTGGGGGCAGTTCCGGCTGTTGCGGCGTATCAGGTGCCGTAACGCAGCCTTGTAGAGCGAACGCGACTAGCCATGTCACTGGGTTTTTCATTACCTTCATGTTATATCTTCCTCGGAGCAACCGTTAATTGGATTTATTATGGCATATTGGTTATTTAAAACAGAACCCGACACCTTCTCTATTCAGACTCTTAGAGTACAAAAAACCTCTTGTTGGGAGGGTGTACGCAACTATCAGGCTCGAAACATGATGCGTGATGACGTCAAGCTTGGCGATCTGGTGATGATATACCACTCATCATGTAAAAAAGTTGGCGTAGCGGGGATCGCTAAAGTAACCAGAGAAGCCTACCCAGACCACTTTCAGTTCGACCCTGAGAGTGATTACTACGATCCTAAGTCTTCACCCGATAACCCACGCTGGATCATGGTGGATGTCGAGTTTGTGCGAGTGACTGAGCGCTTGATTCCTTTGGTTACGCTTAAAGCCATGCCTGAACTCTCCGAAATGCCCTTGGTGAAACGCGGTAATCGCTTATCGATCATGCCGGTTACCGAACAAGAGTGGCAGGCAATCTTAAGCAAAGAAGTGTTAGGTTCTCGATAGCGTTAGAGAGAGCTTTTTACGTAAGGTTCAAAAAAGGCAGCCAGTTGGCTGCCTTTTTATTTATTCAGATCTGTTCAACGAGCGAGATTAGAGCAGGTGCTTTTCTAGGTAGTGAGCAACGGCGTCGTCTGCGCTGCTGCCAATCACTTCATTGTTTGGTAAAGCTTTAAATACTTTCTCATGCGATGTACCCATCACTAAGCCTTTGCCTGCCATAGCCAGCATCTCGGCATCGTTCATTCCGTCACCAAAGGCAACACAGTTATCCAGAGTCAGGTTTAGTGATTTTGCAACAGCGTCTAGAGCGTGGCCTTTAGAGACTTCAGCTGCCATCACTTCCAGACACCAAGGTGTAGAGAAGGCGATGTTCAGTTTGTCGCCAAAAGCATCTCTTAGCTTTTGTTCAAACGTGACGAGATATTCGTGGTCTTGTTCTGGATGTGTGAAGAAGACTTTCGCGATGCCTTCGCTTGGTGCGTTTTCAGCTTCAAAGCGCTTGTAGCTAAAGCCAGACTCACTGTGGAATTTAGCCAACATTTCATCTTCACGGTCTAGTAACCAATCTTCATTCTGGTACATGTGAATAAAGAGGTTTGGATCTTGGCGCACAATATCAATAACTGGCTGAACGAGTTCCTGAGGTACGTTCTGGCTATACATCAGTTGATCGTTTTGGTCATGCACGCGTGCACCGTTTGAAGTAATCATGTACGCCGGAATACCTGCTATCTGACGAATACCCGCCACATCGACGTGGTGACGACCCGTAGCGAAGATGAAGGTATAACCTTGGTCGTGTAATTTCTTAAGCGTTAGCTTGGTAAAGTCGCTTAGCTGATGGTTGGGAGCCAAAAGCGTACCATCTAAATCAGAAGCAACAATTTTCACGGAATCTTTTAGTGCAGAAATACTCATTTAACCCTCATTGCAAAATGCTTAACCAATATTGACGCTAGCCAGCGCTAGAATCGTTTTAACTACAATATCTCTAGGTAGAAATTGTATGCCAAATTCATGCAAGAAAAGAGGGCAAAGCTCACTTACTTCTCTTCCTCTTTAGCGCTTATTTTCTTGGTAGGTTGCTTAGCCTATTAGCTCTAGGCGAAAAACTGATTGATCGCATCCAGTGTTTGATTGCGATATTCATCCTGCTCAAACAACACCTCATGCCTAGAACCCTCAATCAACTTAAACTGACAATCAGAGTTGGTTTTCTTCAGCTTAGAGATGAACTTTACTTGAGCACTGTTACTGACAATCTTTTCATCCCCAGCTTGAATCAATAGCAGAGGGATCTTGATTTGACGAGTTTGTTGAATTGCTTGCTTGGCGGCCATTAACCCTTGCCACACCCAACGCGTGCTTGGTCCACCCACCTGCAAAGATGGAGACTCGTCATATAAGCGACGGAACCACTGATAGCGAACCTTACTGTGGCTCAGTAAGTTGTTTTCAAAAGGCTTCGAATAATATGCTTGCTGGCCCGGCGCGTAAGTTGGCTTGGCATAAAAAGCGGTAAGCACTTGTCCAACGATCATAGCGATAGGTTTCAGGTACCACTCGGTATTGATACCAAACATCGGAGCGCACAGAGTCACCTTATCAAACGGGTGGTCTGGATGGGTTTGTAGGTAGCGAGTGGCTATGGTGCTGCCCATTGAGTGTGCGAGCAGGTAGCGATTGGAATACTTACTGAGATCAAAACTGGCAATGACGTCAGACATGTCAGATGCATAATCATCAAACTCATGAATGTGACCAATGTCAGAGTCTGTTACCATACGTTCAGACTGGCCTTGACCTTGGTGGTCAAATGAATAAACGTCATAGCCTTGTTGATAAAAATCATAAAAGATTTCTTGGTATTTTTGGCAGCATTCGATACGGCCATTTGAAATCACAATAGCTTTGCTGTGCTTTTCTGAGGTGAGGCTGCACCAGTACAGTTTCTTTTTACCAGACGATGTTAAAAACCCCTCTTTTCTTTGTTGCCAAAGAGCGTTGATCGGGTGTTTAATCGCATGATCGAACTGAGGTTCTTGAGTGTAAGGGAAGGTGGCTTCGCTGTGGTTTTCCATGGGAAATTACCTGAACTGATGCGTGTGAGAGCTTTATTGCTACTAATGTTGTTAGATTAAAGAACTAGTAAGGAAATGCAAATGGATACTCATGTTTGGCTTGCTTATGTTGTCACAGCGATTTTGTTTAGCTTGGCTCCGGGCTCGGGTACCGTTAACTCAATCAGTAATGGGCTTAGCTATGGCACTAAAAAGTCACTCGCATCAATTGTTGGCTTACAGCTTGGTCTTGCGTTTCACATTATGCTGGTGGGCGCGGGTATCGGTGCACTCGTTGCTAAGTCTGCGTTGGCGTTCACCATCATTAAGTGGGTCGGCGTGGTGTACTTACTTTGGTTAGGTATTCAAAAGTGGCGTGATAGCTCGAGCCTAGTAGCATCTGAAGAAAGCTCTACTCTGTCGAGTGGCAAACTGCTGAGAAACGCTGTGCTTATCAACCTAACTAACCCGAAATCAATCGTGTTTTTGGTGGCTTTGTTTCCTCAGTTTATTGACCCTACACAACCTCAAGCACCTCAGTTATTAGTGCTAGGTGTGACGACAGTATTCATTGATAGCGTTGTTATGTTGGCTTACACCTCATTAGCGTCACAAATGGGACGTTTTATTCGCTCTGATCGCATAATGGGTAAGATAAATAAAATATTTGGTGGTATGTTCATGGGCTGCGGTGCTTTGCTAGCTGCCGCGAAAGCTTAGATTAAGCGACTGAGTTATAGTTAAACCAATCAGAGTTATCAAGAAATGACCGCTACATACGTTGCTCGACAACCTATCTTAAATCGCAAGAGGAATACACTCGGCTATGAGTTGTTATTTCGCGATGGAGAAAAGAATGCGTACCCAGCGCATATTGAGTCTAATCGAGCAACGTATCGTCTGATTGTTGAGAACTTCTTGTCTGTTGGTCTTAACCCTTCTATTCCATCTTCACGCTGCTTTATCAACTTCCCTTATCAAAGTTTGATTCGTCGACTGCCCTTAAGTTTGCCGAAAGATAAGGTGGTGGTAGAGATTCTGGAAACCTGTAAACCAACAGATGAATTGTTGGAAGCGGTTAAAGACCTTTACCAAGCGGGTTACATGATTGCCCTAGATGATTTTACTTCGACCCCAGAATGGGAACGTTTCCTTAAATACACGCATATCGTAAAGCTCGATATTATGCAGATGGGTTTGGATGAAGCGTGTGATTTGGTTAGGGCGCATCAAGGGAAAAAGTTTAGCTTTTTGGCGGAGCGCGTTGAGACCGAACAAGAATTCCAGCAAGCCAAAGAGGCTGGCTTTAAGTTTTTCCAAGGTTACTTTTTCAATAAACCGGAAATCATCAAGAGTAAATACATTAGCCCTGAGCAAGTGATTGCTATAGAGCTGTTTCAAGAAGTGTGTAAGCCCGATGTGGACTTTCAACGGGTGGAGAGCATTGTCGCGAAAGATGTGGCGCTCTCATATAAGCTGCTGCGTTTTGTGAATACTATGTCGCCGCGCCTTGAAGTGACCATCTCTTCTTTTCGTCAGGCTTTGGTGTATCTAGGTCAAGAGAAACTGAAAATGTTTGTGTCGTTAGCCGTCGCCTCTTATGTCTCTGATAAAAAGCCGAAAGAGCTGTATGGATTGTCCCTACAGCGTGCTCAGTTTTGTCAGCGTATGTCTCGCTATCAGGCATTTGAAGGGTATAGAGAACAGGCCTTTATGATTGGCTTATTCTCCTTGTTGGGTGCTCTGTTGGACTTGTCGTTAGAGAACTTAGTCGAGCAGTTGCCGCTGTGTAAAAGTATCAAGGTGGCTCTATTACGTAGGGAAGGGCCTTACGGTACTTTGCTTGCCCTTGAAGAGAGCTTTGAGCATGCGGATTGGCAGCAGATTGATGAGCACTGCGCTGATTTAGGGCTTAGCGTGGATCAGGTGAAAACTGAACTTACAGAAGCGCGTCGCTGGAGTCACACAGTGACCAACAAGCTGTAGTGTTGCTTTATTAAACTTTTATGACATTTAAAACGCACGCCTTGACGTGCGTTTTTTTACAACTAATATATGCGCATATCCATATATGAGTATGTAGTTATGCTTCCTCACCAATTTTTTAAATTACTGTCTGATGAAACGCGAGTGCGTTGCTTAATGTTGATTGTGCGCCAAGAGTGCCTTTCTGTTGGTGAGTTGACTCAGGCATTGCAAGAAAGTCAGCCAAAGGTTTCTCGCCACCTTGCGCAGCTGCGCTCAAACGGCATTTTGACTGACGTTCGCCAAGGGCAGTGGGTGTTTTACCGCCTGTCACAAGATTTACCGGGTTGGATGCTAAAGTTAATTGATGACCTTATCGCATCGAACTGTTTGAAAACTGAATACCAGCAAGACATTGAGCGTCTAGAGTCGATGAACTCACGCCCAGTATGTTGCGTTTAAGTCTTAATTTAAGTTTCACCACTAACTGAGAGAACAGAAAATGACAGTCAAAGTAGGTATTAATGGTTTTGGTCGTATCGGCCGTCTAGCACTTCGCGCAGCATTCGATTGGGATGAGCTAGAATTTGTTCAAATTAACGATGTTGCTGGCGACACAACAACACTGGCCCACCTTCTAGAATTTGATTCAGTTCAAGGTCGCTTTCACCACGAAGTAACTGCAGAAGGCGATGAGATGATCATTAATGGCCAGCGCATCAAGACCACACAAGAGCGCGACATCGATGCGATCGACTGGTCTGGTTGTGATGTGGTTATCGAAGCGACAGGTGTTCACCGTAAGACCTCTTTCCTAAACAAATACCTAGAGCAGGGCGTGAAACGTGTTGTGGTATCGGCGCCAGTGAAAGAAGAAGGCATCGCAAACATCGTTGTTGGTGTGAATGACAATATCTTCGACCCTGCGGTACACAAAATCGTAACGGCAGCGTCTTGTACAACGAACTGTATCGCGCCAGTGGTTAAGGTGATCAACGAGAAGCTTGGTATCGAGAACGCAGCCTTCACCACTATTCACGATTTAACTAACACGCAAACTATTCTTGATGCGCCGCACAAAGACTTACGCCGCGCACGTGCATGTGGCATGAGTCTTATCCCAACAACGACGGGCAGCGCCAAAGCGATTGTTGAGATCTTCCCTGAGCTAGAAAACCGCATCAACGGCCACGCAGTTCGTGTACCGCTAGCGAACGCTTCTCTGACAGACATCATCTTCGAAGTGAAGCAAGACACCACGGCAGAAGAAGTTAACGCGATGCTGAAAGAAGCGTCTCAGAATGAACTAAAAGGTATTCTTGGCTTTGAAGAGCGTCCACTGGTTTCTATCGATTACAAAGGCGACCAACGCTCAACAATCGTGGATGCACTATCAACGATGTTGGTCGGTAAGCGCATGGTTAAGATCTACGCTTGGTACGATAACGAGATGGGTTACGCAACACGTACTGCTGAGCTGGTTCGTACCGTTGGCCTTGCTTAATAAGAATCTGGAGAAGATATAATGACACATCCAACTTGGGAACTAGAAGTAGAGACTGGCGCATTAGTTCTAACACCATGCCCTGGCACAAAAGAAGCAACGCTTGATGCATCACTGGCTCAGCTAAAAGAGCAAGGCGTTGAAGCTATCGTGACAGCACTTGATGACCATGAGCTTGCAAGCAAAGACGTGGCGGCACTTGGTGAAAAAACAAGTGCGTTAGGTATGCAATGGTTCCAGATCGAAATTGAAGACGACTGTGCACCGGGTGCTGGTTTTGCTGCGAAGTGGCAAGCAGCTAGCCCTGAGCTACATAACATCGTCGATAACGGCGGCAAGGTTGCAATGCATTGTATGGGCGGCTCTGGTCGCACTGGTTTGTTCGCAGCTCACCTACTGTTAGAAAAAGGCTGGGATTTGAGCAAGGTAGTTCAAGAGGTGCAGGCACTGCGTCCAGGTGCCTTCACTAAACCTATCCAGGTTGAATACATTAATGGCGTAGCGAATAGCTAATAGTCATCAGTGTTAGACAGGGAGCTTTTGGTATCTGGAGTGTTGAACTTATCATGATCCAAAAGCTCTTTTTGTTTAGATTGCAGAGATAGCGTTATGTTTTCAAATCTAAGTAAGAGCGTTCGCCAATACATGTTGGTGACTTTTAACTACTGGAACTTCACCATTACTGATGGTGCACTTCGCATGTTGGTGGTTCTGTATTTTTACGACCTTGGCTACAGTTCGTTAGAAATCGCCTCACTGTTCCTTTTCTATGAATTCTTTGGTGTGGTGACTAACCTAATCGGTGGCTGGTTAGGGGCGCGTCTTGGCCTCAATAAGACCATGAACATTGGGTTAGGCATGCAAGTCGTCGCCTTGGGTATGCTCGCGGTGCCAACGGCAATGCTGACCATTCCTTGGGTCATGGCGGCGCAAGCCTTGTCTGGTATCGCTAAAGACCTCAATAAGATGAGTGCCAAGAGCTCAATTAAGACTCTGGTTCCTGATGAACAACAAGGCGCGCTTTATAAGTGGATTGCGATTCTGACCGGATCTAAGAATGCGCTTAAAGGGGCAGGCTTCTTTATTGGTGGTTTACTGCTTTCAACGATTGGCTTCCAATACGCCGTGCTCGCGATGGCAGCCGTGTTGGCATTGGTCTTCGTTGGCAGTGTGTTGAGCTTAGAAGCGGACATGGGCAAAGCGAAAACCAAGCCTAAGTTCAAACAGATCTTCTCTAAGTCTGAATCCATCAACATCCTATCCGCAGCACGTATGTTCCTGTTTGGCGCTCGTGATGTGTGGTTTGTGATTGCTTTGCCGATTTACCTAGGCAGTGTGTTTGGTTGGGATCACTCATGGGTTGGCGGTTTCTTAGCTGCTTGGACTATCGCTTATGGCTTTGTACAGGGCATAGCGCCGAAGATTACTGGTAAAGCTCAAGGTAAGGTGCCAGATGGCCATGCCGCGCTGTTATGGGCGGGTGCGCTGGCTATAGTGACCGCTGCTATCGCTTATGCGGTACAGATTGGCTGGCAACCCGAGTTAGTTATTATCGGTGGCTTGATGGTGTTTGGTGTCATCTTTGCGGTGAACTCATCACTTCACTCATATTTGATTGTGAGTTATGCGAAAGGCGATGGCGTTTCTCTTGATGTCGGTTTCTACTACATGGCAAACGCGATGGGCCGTTTGATTGGCACGATATTGTCGGGCTTGGTATTCCAAATGGCAGGTTTGTCTGCGTGTCTGTGGGTTTCCTTCGCATTCTTGGCGATAACGACGGTGATCTCTCTGCGTTTACCGAAAGTGCCGCAAATTTCAGCGGCATAAGCTTCAGCCACATGAGCCTCATTTGTGAGAGCTCAAGTCGCAGAAGCTAGAGTCGTATGAGCTAAATTCGCGATAAGTATCTCCTTTAACACTAAGCTGACTTGGTATTTATTCCGGTCAGCTTTTTTATTGCTATAGTAGAATGATTGAATATTAATCAGGCATTTACATGAAGCAGCGAATTCTCTTTTTTGATTTAGCACGATGTGTCGCGGCCGTAGCGGTTATCGCGATTCATGTTTTGGCGCCTTATCGCAATGAGTTGGGCACTATTCCTTTCGGTGAATGGCTTACTGCCATTACGGTAAACGGTTTCAGCCGCTGGGCAGTACCTGTGTTCATTTTGATTACTGGCGCACTGATGCTCAGTGATCAGCGCCCGTTTGACGCCAAATACTACCTCAAGCGTCGTTTGGGCAAGGTACTGATACCTTTCATTGTCTGGTCGCTTTTCTATACCTATCTGTCGGGCTGGTCGGCAATGGGCTTTGATGCCGACGTCAGTTGGGACGTGTTGCTTAATAGCTACCATCATTACACCTATTACCACCTTGGTTTCTTCTATTACTTCATCCCACTCTATTTTGTGATTCCGTTCTTGCAGATCATGGTTAGAAAGTACGGTGATAGATCGGTCTATGCCTTTACGGCGGTATGGTTGTTCACAACATTGCTGTTCTTACTGAAAATCGATGGCCCTTGGAGTCACGAATTGTGGTTGTACACCGGTTACTTACCATTGGGTTACTTGCTGTATAAGATTGTGCCACTTAACAAGATGACCGTTGGCGTGAGTGTGTTACTGGGTGGGCTAGCGTTACTAACCACGGTTTACATGGTGGTTGATGCAAGCTTGGTAGCAGAAGAGTACACGGTAGGGCGCTGGCTATCTTACAAAACGTTGAATACCGTATTAGCCGCGAGCATGGTGTTCATGGTATGCCGTTACTATGGTGAAGGCCTGTCTGAGAAGAGTAACCAAGTGGTTGGCTTTATCAGTAAGCACAGCTTAGGTATTTACCTGCTGCACCCGATTTTCTTGTGGCCGATGAAAGAGTTTGGTTGGTACCAAGGACATCCGGCATGGGTTATTCCATTATGGATTGTGATCAGCGGAGCTGGCGCATTATGGATGAGCTGGTTGGTGTCTAAGTCAGAGAAAACGCGTTGGTTATTGCCTTAGCGGTGATTGCTAAGGCTTTCTGATGGATTGCTTAGGGACGACAGTTGAAGCGGCTGACGTTTAGCGCTTCAACGCAAAGTGTAAGAACTTATCGCCTCGGTAGGTTAAGGTTCCTTTGTCGCCAGGGTTAAGGGCGTGGAAATAGTGGATGCCGACTTGGAATTCTCGCTTCGGACCAACCACACCACGTTGAACGTAAATCCAGTACTCTTGATCTTCTTGGCCCGGTTCTGCGTCAGGAAGGTCGATCGATTGTTTGTCTAACACCGTGACATTCACTTTCTTCTCTGGCGCATTTTCACCTTGCGAGTGTTTTCGATAGAAACCAATAAATACCCAAGCCGCTAGAGCAGCGAGAGCAAAGATGGCAAAAAAGAGTGAATTAGGCATATAACCTCCATGTAGTCGTGATGGTTATTCTAGTCTTTCAGGCAATAGGGATATGTGTTTAAAGCCGTTATTCGTGAACTGTTGTAAGCCAAACTGATTATTTTTCGGCAGACATCACATTTAATGGTCAGTTTGGGATAAAGCATTGTTATTTATTGTCTCTTTCTCTCGTAAATAACAGTGATTTTGTATAAGAATAGGGAAATGCTCGACTAGAATTATAGTGTGGAGTGGGAGGGCTAAGATGACCGATATTGAAAAAGTGGTGACAAGAACTCGCAATATAGAGAAATTATTGAGGCTTCAATATCATGCCGAAGGCGAAGGATTGCATGAGCTTGTAACAAGCTGTGAAGAAAGGCTACCGCACGATATGGTGAGCAAGCTGCGCTATATCGCAACGTGTCGTAATAAGGTAGTCAATGAACATGAGGCTAAGTTGGAAGACCAACATAAGTTCATCATGATGTGTAACGACTGTGAGAAGGAGCTGACTCCACGTAGTGGTCGTTTTATCTGGCGAGTTGCGATCTTACTGATGATGGCAATGACTTTAGCTGCCGCAGGTTTCTATTATGCGAACTGGGATGTGCTAACACTGCATCTGTTTTCGAAGTGAAAAAATTGAACAAAAAAAGGGACGCTCATGGCGTCCCTTTTTTTATCTGTAACTTGCTTAGTACATCATCGGTAGTGTCATTAGACCTACAACTACCGCGATCATTACAAGTCCTTGTCTTTGCGAAGATGAAATCATAACACTACTCCTAAATTTGGTTGTCTCTCGCTATGTTTTAAAGAATAGCACTACTTATGGCCTTAGATCAAGAATTACTTTCGAAAGCTTTAAAAGTAGTAGAAAACTATGAGTTTTTGGCTTGTTTGGCAGTGTTTAACTGTGTTTTATGGTGTGTTCTTAATTTGTTCGTTGTGATTTATGTTTGTTCTAATTTGATTTAACTTGTTGTTTTGTAATGGTTGTTTTGTGTAATTTATATTGTTAAAGGTTGTTAAACTGTATTAATAGAGGTTGGTGGTGGCTAGGTTGGTTTTGGTTGGTTTTTTAAGTTTTCGGCTTGGTTTTTGTGGCGATTTTTACCGGAGGCTTGAAATAACCTGACAAAACTGGGCGTTAAAAAAGAAAACTGGCTACTTTACAAGTCTAGGCTTGGTTGGCGTTTTTATTTTCCTATTAATCTTGAGTTTGTTTATTTAAGTTATTGTTATTATTTACTTTAAATGTGGTTATTTTAATTTTTTAAGTGTGGTATTTTACGGAATTAGGCCGGTTTTGGTGGGGTCGATAGGTTAGAATTGGCCAAAATTCAAGTATGGCGACTCTAATGCCAGTTTGAATGGGTTTTATGATGATTCGTTCTAGTTTTAAACGAATGGCCATTGTCATGGTGGTAATTGTTACGACTTCAATCTAAAGAGACTCTTTTTAGTGGAAGCGTAATCAAGATCCAATTTTGAGGGGCTGAGGCTTTACATCAACACTCGTGTGCCTAGACTGGCGACGATTTAAAGCAATAGGGCAAGTGGTATGTGGAGTTGGTTAGCGGTTTCCTTATCTGGTATCGGAGCAATAGCAGGAACGAAACATGGACATATCGGTCAGGCCTTATCGTATAAGGTATTTACCTTTGTATTATTAGCGACAATTGCTTTAACTCAGTCGGTTGTGGCTGACTTTACCTATTGGATAGTTGCGGGGTTGGCTATCTCTGCGATCGCAGATGTGCTTCATACTCTCACTCAAAAACGCCCTCTGCATTTTGTCTGCTTCTTATTGGCTCAACTCTGTTACAGCAAAGCTTTTTGGTTACAGCTATCAGGTGAAATGGTTTGGTGGTTGTTCGCGCTGTTATTGGCAGCTTGCGTTGTTGCTTTCTTTTTACTGCTGCCACGCTTAGACAAACTCGTTTTTCCCGTGGTCATCATGGGCATTGTGCTTATTCAGTTAGCATGGGCTTCTGGTGAGGTTTGGCTGCTGGATCCTCAGTTATCACACGCGGTCGGTTTTGCTGGCTGTAGCGTGCTGCTCCTTTCGGCCTTAGCTTATGCGCTAAACAGTTACCGCAGCCCAATCAAGGGCGCTTACTTTTGGGTAACGGGCAGTTACTTTCTCGCACACGCATTCATCGTCGCATCGATTACTATTTAGGGTAGAGCTCTCTCAAGCCTGAGCTACATCAAAACGGCGTTGCTAAAACTCGGTACTCTACGTCTACTTCATTAAACATGAGATTGAGTTATGACGACTGAAATTCACGCACACAACGTTTTAAACCTGCTTAGTGAAAAGCCACTGACTCGCGAAGAGCTAACATTAGCGCTTGCTCAAACCTATGGCGAAGAAGCTCGCTTCCATACTTGTAAGCTCAATGGTCTGGATTTAGATAGCCTGTTGAAGTTTTTCTTGAAGATGGAAAAGGTTGTCGTTGTCGATGACAAGCTTTGCACTAATCGCGAACGTGTGTGTAACCACTAATTCCCAGAGATTTGGTTTTTAGAGCCTTTTGGCTTTTATCGATAAGAAGAGTGGATGCGACGTTTCGGCTTCACTCTTTAAATTCTCTTTTTCCTTTTTCCTTTCTATTTGCTCTCGCAAAATTCCCTTCTAATTACATAAGTTAATCCTTTTATTACTGCGTTCGAAAATCAATGTTGAGGCTGCTATACTCCGCGCACTTACGCTTTTCGAGACAAACTTATGGAAATTTTATCTGCAGCAACCATGCTGTTTCTTATTATGGACCCGCTTGGCAATCTACCAATCGTGCTCTCTATCCTTAAGCATATTGATCCGAAGCGTCGCCGTATTGTTCTTGTTCGTGAACTGATGTTTGCGCTGGTTATCCTGCTGTTGTTCTTGTTTGCTGGTCAAAGCATCATGAACTTCCTGCACGTGCAGCCTGAAACCTTGAGTATCTCTGGCGGTATTATTCTATTCATCATCGCGATTAAGATGATTTTCCCAAGTGCGGGTAGTATTACTGGCCTCGCGGCGGGTGAAGAACCGTTTATTGTGCCGATGGCGATCCCAATGATTGCTGGCCCTTCAGTGATTGCGGCATTGATTCTGTTGTCGACACAGCACCCTGACAATATGTTAGAGCTTTCAGGCGCAGTGATGCTGGCTTGGGGTGCTACCTTCTTTATTCTGATGTTTAATGGCTTCTTCCTGCGAGTGCTGGGAGAGAGAGGTCTTAAAGCCATCGAACGCTTGATGGGCTTGTTGTTGGTTATGCTGTCGACGCAAATGTTCCTCGATGGTGTGAAAGGCTACATGGGCTAACATCAATATCATTGCTGAATAAAAAAACGCCGCTCAAATGAGCGGCGTTTTTGTCTCTACTGTTTCTGTCATGATGTTTTCTGTAGCTAAGCGTTTTATATCTGGGCTTAAGCTCGATTACATCATGTGCTTGCGTCGGATATCGAGTAAGGCGAAGACACCGAAAATCAATATTGACCACTTCTCCCAACGTGACATCTCGATCTTGTCGCCGAAAGCACCGATGAAAATCAGCATCTGCAGGCCGTGCATGAAGAACAAGAATGCTGTCATGATATAAAGCGCAATCGCAGCATTACCCGGGAACGGGTAGAAAATATTTACGATCAAGATAAACCAAACAAAGGCGATGGCTGCTTTTGCTAGTGGAAGCAAGAACTTCATTCAATAACTCCTATTCTTCAGTAATTCGATTGAACAGTCGGTAGCTTGACTGTCCGGTGGTCTTATCGCGATGCAATTCCCAGTTCTCTGGCATAGCTTCGAGTTTCAGTTCTTTCTCTGTCTCGACGTAAATGATGGCATTGTCTGCAAGCCAACCGTTACTCTCAAGCAGTTGTACTGTTTCTGCCAGTAAGCCTTTGCGAAATGGTGGATCAAGGAAAACCATATCGTAAGGAGTGCCTGGTTTCTTAAGGAAAGAGATAGCATCAGTATTCACGACATTAATGTTGTCTGCCTTGAGCTCTTTCGCGTTATCAGAAAGCTGTTTAGCCGCCTTTTGATTCATTTCGAGCAGTGTCACCATTTTGGCTTGGCGAGAAGCTGCTTCAAAACCTAGACCGCCAGAACCGGCAAATACATCCAAGCAAGTTGAATGTGGGATATCTTGAGCCACCCAGTTAAAGAGTGTTTCTTTTACTCGGTCAATGGTTGGGCGTAATCCTTCTAAATCATGAACAGGCAGCTTTCTACCTCTCCATGAGCCACTAATAATTCGAACAAAGCCTCCGGATGGCTTTTTTTGTGATGTGTTTTGCTGGCGACGTCTTACCATAGATTTTTTGACCGCTAATAAAGTGATACTATACCGAGCCCAATTTAAGTGGGTTCGTGTATTAAATAAATTTGCAATGACAAAGTGTATCAAGCTAAAAGCAAACTTATCACTGCTTTGTCATTTTTCTTTACTATTCGTTTGTACAAGCTTGTATTGTATAACAATAGCAAAGAGTCGACGTGTATTAAGTCAATACAGCTAATTAGTAGATCTAGGAAACTCCTCTGATGACGGAAAAAAAGAAGCGCGGATTATTATCGTGGCTTGGTTTTGGTGAAGAAGAACAAAGCCCAAAAACTCAGAATGAAGCGAACGTAGAAAGCGTTGAAGATCAAACTGAAGTTGAATCACAAGTTGAGGCTGAACAGGTCGCGCCTGAAGCTGAACAAGTTAAGCCAACTGAATCTGAGCAAGCGCTTGAAGAAGCTCAACAAGAGCAGCAACCTGTCGCAGCAGAAGCAGAAGCAGAAGCAGAAGCAGAACAGGAAGAAGTGGCAGTTCCTCAAGCTAAGGTTGAAGAAGTACAAGAGAAGCCGACAGAAAGCTTCTTTGCTCGTCTTAAGCGCAGCCTAAGCCGCACTAAAGCAAACATCGGTGCTGGTTTCTTTGGTCTGTTCAAAGGCAAGCAAATCGATGAAGACCTGTTTGAAGAGCTAGAAGAGCAACTTCTGATTGCTGACGTGGGTATGAATACCACGGTTAAGATCATTGAAAACCTGACAGAAAAAGCATCTCGCAATGACCTAAAAGACGGTGAAGCGCTTTATGGTCTGCTCAAAGAAGAGATGGCAGACATCTTAAGCCAAGTGGAACAGCCACTGGTTGTTGATACCACTAAAACACCTTACGTTATCTTAATGGTGGGTGTGAACGGTGTAGGTAAGACAACTACGATCGGTAAGCTGGCGAAACAATTCCAAAATGAAGGCAAGAAAGTGATGCTAGCAGCGGGTGATACCTTCCGTGCTGCAGCCGTTGAACAGCTTCAGGTTTGGGGTCAGCGTAACGATGTGCCAGTTATCGCTCAACACACTGGTGCGGACAGTGCGTCTGTTATCTACGATGCGATTGAAGCAGCGAAGGCTCGTGGTGTTGATGTTGTGATTGCTGATACAGCCGGTCGTTTGCAGAACAAGAGCAACCTGATGGAAGAGCTACGCAAGATCGTTCGTGTAATGAAGAAGATTGATGACTCTGCGCCACACGAAATCATGCTAACGCTCGATGCAGGTACAGGTCAGAACGCTATCAGCCAAGCGAAGTTGTTCAGTGAAGTGGCTCCAGTTACGGGTATTACACTGACTAAGCTAGATGGTACGGCGAAAGGTGGTGTAATTTTCTCAATTGCTGACCAGTTCCAGATTCCAATCCGCTACATTGGTGTGGGTGAAGGTATTGATGACCTGCGTCCATTTGAATCTAAAGACTTCATTGAAGCACTATTTAGCCGTGAAGAGTAACGCGAGTAGCAAAGTGGTTTATCCTTAATCTGCTACCGTTTTTAAATTTGATATTAGTGATCGTAAGAGGAATTTTCGGTGATCAAATTTCAGCAAGTGAGTAAAGCCTACCGAGGTGGAAGACAAGCGCTCCAAAAAGTGGACTTTCACCTGAAACGTGGAGAGATGGCTTTTTTGGGTGGGCACTCTGGGGCTGGTAAAAGTACCTTGCTGAAGTTGATCTGCGCGATAGAGCGTCCAACTGATGGACGTGTCTGGTTCAACGATCACGATATCACTCGTATCCCAGCCAAAGACATTCCTTTCTTACGCCGTAATATTGGGATTGTTTTTCAAGACCATCGCCTGCTGATGGACCGTTCGATTTTCGATAACGTCGCTCTGCCTATGCGTATTGAATCTATTTCTGAAAACGAAATAAAACGCCGAGTCAGTGCTGCGTTGGATAAAACCGGTTTATTAGATAAAGCCCGTTGTTTGCCAAGCCAACTTTCTGGTGGTGAACAACAACGCGTGGGTATTGCTCGCGCCGTGGTTAACCGTCCAACTCTGCTTTTAGCCGATGAGCCTACCGGTAATCTAGACCCTGAATTATCTAACCGTGTGTTGCGATTATTTGAAGAATTCAACCGCGCAGGTGTGACGATCATCCTAGCGACGCATGATATCGGGTTAGTGAACACTCGCCCTCAGTACCGCCATCTTGAATTAAACCAAGGATTTTTGAGTGAGGTTGAAGACTATGGCCGCGAATAAGCGCATCAAAAAACCTCAATCTAATCGAGCAGCAAACCGCGCTTCAAGCGACGGCTTCTTTGTTGTTCACTGGAAACAAGCCAAGTCATCGTTCTCGCAAATGTGGCAGCGCCCGTTAGGCAACTTACTGACCCTTGCGGTGATCTCTATGGCGTTGGCGATGCCAGCTTGTTTGTACCTATTAGGTAAAAATGTAGGGGAAGTGGCGCAAGATGTCACTAGCCCGTCACAAATAAGTGCTTATGTAGAGGATGGTATTCCTGAGCCACGAGTAATGGTGCTTAAGGATGAAATCGAAAGTTGGGATCAAGTTGAGCTCGTGGAGTACATTTCTCCGCAGCAAGGGCTTGCAGACCTCAGCCAGTATTCTGGTTTTGAAGACGCCCTAACCATTCTCGACGATTATTCACTGCCAGGTGTGCTGGTGATTACGCCAAGCGTGCACAGCGATACCTTAATTAAAGAGCTGGCAGGCACAGTTAAACAACAAGAATTAGTGACCGATGTTCGCCTAGACGAAGATTGGTTAGCGCGATTAGATGCGATCAAAGCATTAGCGGCTGTCATCGTGATTACCTTAACGGTATTGATGCTGGGCGCGGTATTTCTGATTATCGGCAATACACTACGATTTAATGTGTTGGCGCATAAAGAAGAGATTCAAACCATGAAGCTGATTGGTGCGACCGACAGCTACATTCTTCGACCATACCTTTATGCTGGGATGTGGTTTGGCGTTTTAGGTTCGATTAGCGCTTGGGTAATGACGGCATTGATTACCGTATTGCTGAACAGCGCGGTGGATGACTTGGCTCAGCTATACGACAGCCACTTCCGTTTAATTGGCCTGAATTGGGATGAATCTTTACTGCTTTTGATCGTCGGAACTCTGCTTGGTAGTGTGGCTGCAAAGCTTTCTGCACAGCGTCACCTAAAAGAAATTGAACCAGTTTAGGTGAATAGAGTCATATTTAGACGAAAAATAGGCACTTCTTAACCAGTTTTTGCCTTGTATAGACGAATTGATTATGCATAATTACTTCCCCCTCCTTGAAACCTGTTCATTTTAGGTTCAAGATTGTAGGGTTTTAATAGATGTATTACTCCAGATCAGAGATTGATGAGGAACCGAATGGCAAACCAAGCGTATCAAATGGCTTTAGTCACACAAGATAGTTTAGATAGCTATATCCGCTCAGCGAACAGCTACCCTATGCTGACTCCTGAAGAGGAACGTGGACTTGCAGAGCGATTACATTACAAAGGTGAGATCGACGCTGCGAAAGGCTTGATCCTTTCCCACCTAAGATTCGTGGTGCACGTTGCAAGAGGCTACTCTGGCTACGGGCTACCAATGGCTGATCTCGTCCAAGAAGGTAACATCGGCTTGATGAAGGCTGTTAAGCGCTTCAATCCAGAAGTTGGTGTTCGTCTCGTCTCGTTTGCTGTTCACTGGATCAAAGCTGAAATCCATGAATACGTTCTACGTAACTGGCGTATCGTTAAAATTGCGACCACTAAGGCACAGCGTAAACTGTTCTTTAACCTTCGTAAGTCTAAAAAGCGTTTGGGTTGGTTCAATAACGGTGAAGTTGAGACGGTTGCTCGTGAACTGGGTGTTGAGCCTTCAGAAGTTCGTGAGATGGAATCTCGCTTAGCAGCACAAGATGCGACGTTTGAAGCGCCTATGGACGATGACGATGGCGGTTCTGCTTACACTGCTCCAGTTTACTACCTAGAAGACAAGGCGTCAGACGTTGCTGAGACGGTTGAAGCGGCTAACTGGGAGTCACACACCAATAATCGCCTAGGGCTAGCACTAGCAAGCTTAGACGAGCGTAGCCAACACATTGTTCGCTCACGTTGGTTAGACGACAACAAGGCAACCCTGCAAGACTTAGCGGATACCTACAGTATCTCAGCTGAGCGTGTTCGCCAGTTAGAAAAGAATGCGATGAAGAAATTGAAACAAGCCGTTGGTGATTTCTAATAGCATCTAGTTTCTATTAGCTTCTACTTTCTAGTAGAGCTAACAAATAGCTGAATTTTGAAAAGGCCGAGATCGAGAGATCTCGGCCTTTTTGTTTTGGATCGATTTCTCAACTTTTGCGATCGAAATTTGCAAAATGATTTTGTGGATAACTCTGTGAGAAGTTTATTCGTCAGCTATCTAAAAGCAGTGTGTAGTAAGGCTTTGACGGGGTTTTTCGAGTGGGGATATGTTTCAGTTAACCCACAGTTAGATCAGGATCATTACTACATGTTGTGGATCTATTTTTGAAAAGACACTTTATTCACGCAATTCACAGATTTATCCACAAATGGTGTAAAAGTGATCGCTGGTGGATAACCTTATTAAGTGGATGTGAATGTTAGCCTTGGGATAGGTTACAATGGCAGCAAAGTAAATCAGTATAAAAAGAGAAAGTCATGGACCAGTTTAAACATATCGATGTTAAAGGCGCTCAAGCCCTCATCGAACAAGGCGAAGCTCGACTTGTCGATATACGTGACCCGCAGTCTTTTGCGGTTGCCCACCCAAAAACAGCCTACCACCTGACTAACGATACGATGGTGTCATTCATGGATGAGGTTGAGTTCGAACAACCTATCTTAGTGATGTGCTACCACGGCATCAGTAGCCAAGGTGCGGCACAATATTTAGTGAACCAAGGCTTTGAAGAGGTATATAGTGTTGATGGTGGTTTCGAAGCTTGGCATCGTGCTGAACTTCCAGTGATCGCAGGTTAATGACTTTCATCACCTGAACCGCCTCAAGCATCCCTCATAGAATGAATAGGAAGTAACAATGATTAGATTGATGGTGTTAGACAATCCACGTCTTGCTCAAGCATTTATTGATTATATGGCCTCTCGTCAGATCCCTATTCAGATGTCTCCAGAGGGAGAAGGGCGTTTTGCTCTTTGGCTTCTTGATGGCCAATTTCAGGTTGAAACCGAAGCTGAGCTGAATCGTTTTCTGGCTGAGCCCAATCATAAGCGCTATCAAGCTGCATCTTGGGACATGGCAGAGACCAGAAAGAGCAACTTCCATTACCACACGCCAAGCTTCATGGGCATGATCAAAGCCAAAGCAGGCCCAGTGACACTAAGCCTGATGTTGGTGTGTGTGGTGATTTTTGCGCTGCAACAGATCGGTTTTGGCCAAGCTATTTTCAATGCCCTACATTTCCCAGCGGTGGATGGACAGCAATGGCAGCTGTGGCGTTGGTTGAGTCATGCCGTTCTACATTTCTCTGTTATGCACATCGCATTTAATATTTTGTGGTGGTGGCAGCTAGGTGGAGACATTGAGAAGAAACTTGGCAGCCTCAAGCTACTTCAGATCTTTGCTGTCTCTTCTGCGCTTTCAGGTGCTGGGCAGTATTGGGTTGAAGGGGCGAACTTCGGTGGTTTGTCTGGTGTTGTGTATGCCTTGGTTGGTTACTTATGGGTGGTTGGTGCGAAGGCGCCACAACTTGGTTTAGGTATCCCAAGACAGATTGTCGGCTTTATGTTGGTGTGGTTGGTGCTTGGGTACATGCAGCCATTTATGGCTATCGCCAATACGGCGCATTTAGCTGGTCTAGCCGCTGGTGTGATTATTGGCTTTATCGATGCGATGAAAGCACCAAGCTCGGCAAGAAGCTAATTCATATCTTCTAATGAGTAGCCAAACGATAGAGACAAAAAAAGCGGCCAGATGAGCCGCTTTTTTATTGGGATTCGTTTTACATCATTACTGATAAAGGTATTTGGTAAACAGTAAGTCAGCAATCAGGGTTTTACCTGTCTCTGGAAGCAAAATCTTGTTGAGGTGTTCAACTAAGGATTTTCTTAAGTCTTCACGGCCAGATAGAGATTTAATGGTTTCTTCGTTTTGTTTGCCAAGCAATTCAATCACCGCATCGCGAATCAGTGGTTGGTGATGCTCAATAGCGGCCAAGTCGCTACTATTTGCCACCATGATGTCGAGGCGAACCTGAATGTAGCCCAGTTTTTTACCTTTAGTGTAAAAATTGGTGGTCAGGTCTGGCTCTAGCGTGAAGTAGGCGAGTTTAGCTGCCGACTCCTCTTCCGCGAAACTTGATGCTGAAAAGAGTAGGGTAATCGCAAGAAATATTTGGGCTACATAACGTTTGTGCATATTTGTGACTTTTCTTTAGTTTATTCGCGATATTCGAAACGCATTAGTCTTGTTACAATGAGCGGTCTAAATCTAAATACGTTTACAATTCGAAGAACGCTTTAATTTTGTTCGAAAGTTGAAGCTTTATTGTACGTGTAAAGTCACCTATTGAATACTAGTATGAATCAGCCAATATCGCTGTATCTTAATTCGTTAATGAATGTAGATTGGCAAAGTACAGAAACATTTGATTTTCCTAATGAAACCACCAAAGAGTGGCTGATGGAGCAAGGTTCTCTTTCCCGCAAGTTGGGGAAGTGCTGTCAGCACCTGTCTGTTGAGTTGCTTCATAATCAAGTTGTAGAACGCTCAATGCTGCAACAAGACGAGGAACATCTTTTATCATCATTTGATTGCTTGCTGCGTAAAGTGATTTTGAAGGGTGATGATGCCCCATGGGTGCTAGGTCGAACCTTGATTCCCCGTGTGACGTTAGAAGATCATCAACACTCCGACCTTTCTCAACAAGGAAATGTCCCGCTTGGACTAACGGTGTTTAGTGCTGAGAATGTCGAGCGGGATGCGCTGCAAGTCGGTTGGGTTATCGCAGGTGATGAGTGTTTACTCGCGCGTCGCTCTCGATTATGGATGAACCATAAACCGATGCTTGTGGCAGAACTGTTTTTACCAACATCACCCATTTACTCTAAGGAGAGTGTGTAAATGTTTGCCACCAAAGCGAAGGCGTACTGGCAATTAACGCGAATGAATCGCCCGATTGGTACTCTGTTACTCCTTTGGCCGACTTTGTGGTCGCTGATTATCGCCGCACAAGGTATGCCTGATTTTGATGTCTTGGTTGTTTTCGTACTCGGCGTCGTGTTGATGCGTTCAGCTGGCTGTGTGATCAATGATTTTGCGGACCGTAAAGTGGATGGCCATGTTAAACGCACCAAGCAGCGTCCATTACCCTCAGGTTTGGTTTCCAGTAAGGAAGCGATTCTGCTCTTTTTAGTGCTAGCCGTAGTTTCATTTTTGCTAGTACTCACCATGAATCCACTGACCATTAAGCTCTCATTTATTGGTGTGGGTCTGGCGTTCATTTACCCTTTCATGAAGCGTTTTACACATCTTCCACAGTTGTTCCTCGGCTTAGCGTTTAGTTGGGCGATACCAATGGCATGGGCTGCACAAACCAATGAACTACCAAGTATTGTTTGGTTTATCTTCGTTATTAATGCTTTGTGGACGGTTGCTTACGACACGCAATATGCGATGGTAGACCGAGATGATGACCTGAAGATTGGTATTAAATCGACGGCTATTTTATTTGGTCGCTTCGATAAGCTTATCGTCGGCTCTTTGCAACTTGTTACTCTAGCGATGCTGATTGTGTTAGGTATGCACTACCAATTGGGTGATACTTTCTATTGGGCATTGTTAGCCGCAGGCAGCTTGTTTGTGTACCAACAACATTTGATGCGGCATCGTGACCGAGACTTATGTTTTCAAGCTTTTCTAAATAACAACTATGTTGGCATGGCCGTAACGGTCGGTTTGTTCGTTACCTTCTGGTAAGCATCAGTTTTTATCAAACGAATATTCAAGAAAAAGGCACCCAGTGGGTGCCTTTTTTGATCGCGTTGAATCTGCTATCAGAGCCCTGCTATATACAGGAATTACTCGACTTGGTGAATACTCTCTTGAATAGTCAGACGGACTTCTGGGTAAAGCATCGAGTAAAGAAGCTTAGCGAATTGCTGAGTCTTCTCTAAATCGCAGTTGCCGTCGTTATCTAGGTACTGTTGCTGCTTCAACGTTGCGAACATAGAAGCAAACACGCCTTTATCGAAGAATTCGGGAGCATTGATACCATGCAATCGACCAAGTCGCTGTGCGATGTCTTGGCTTTTCTGCTCAAGGTCAGATTTGTCCAGTTCCGGATTCTCTGCCAGCAAGTTTAGAGCAATAGAGTAGCGCTGTAGAGTTTCTGAAATCGTACGGCCTAACAGCATAAGAGCTTGGCTGTTCGATTGGTTGATCGTCACTTCATTGTCAGACACAACAATCATGCCCTGGCTAACAAGTTCATCAATGATGTTTGATACTACGCCTTCAAGCTGTGATTCGTCGTAGCTTAAGAACAGCTCTTTCTTTAAGAACGGGTAAATTGCTGCAACATTCTTTTGAATCGCTTCAATCGATAAACCGCGCTGACGAATGGTCATCTGGGCAATTAAAGATGGCAGAGCGAACAAGTGAATGATGTTGTTTCGGTAGTAGGTCATCAGAATTGACTGGTGACGGTCTAGCGAAATAATGTCGCCCATTGAGTCTGATTCAATCAAGAACTTGTTCAGTGATTCAGCATGTTTTACCAAATCTTCAGCGCTGTCTTTTGGCACAGTGAACGTTGCTGAATATGGAACGTTCTTAAGCAGAGACAGGTAGCAATTGATCTGAGAAACCAAAGAGTCACGAGACAATGCGCGCTGTCTTGAGGCCAATAGCGCGGTTGCACAAAGGGTCAATGCGTTGGTCGCCGCGGCATCGTTAATGTGCGTCATCATTTTGGTCGCCAGGTCATTAACCACTGGATTCATCCATTGTGGTTTACTGGTGCCCATTGGGTCGATGTCTTTGGTCCACTCAGGTGAGTGTTCATTCAGGTATTGGTTCAGTTGAATCGGCTCACCGAAGTTCACGTAGCCTTTACCAAAGTTACGTAGCTTACGAATGGTACGAATCACTAAGCTCGCGTTTTCTTTCTCTTTACGCTTGCCACGAAGTTCTTTCGCGTAAGTCGCCACTTCCATCACGTGTTCATAACCAATGTACACAGGGACCAAAGTAACAGGACGGTTCATACCACGTAGCATTGCCTGAATGGTCATCGCTAGCATGCCCGTTTTTGCCTGCAATAGACGACCTGTACGAGAACGACCACCTTCACTGAAGTACTCTACTGAGTAACCTTTAGCGAACAATTCCGCTAGGTATTCACGGAAAATCGTCGAGTACAGCTTGTTGCCTTTGAAGCTACGACGAATAAAGAATGCACCACCATGACGGAAAATAGGACCGGCAGGGAAGAAGTTGAGGTTGATACCCGCCGCGATATGCGGAGGCACCATGCCTTCGTGGTAAAGCACATAAGAAAGCAACAAGTAATCCATGTGGCTACGGTGACAAGGCACATAAACAATCTCGTGACCATCTTGAGCCAATTTACGAACCGTTGAAGCGTTGCTGATATGCAGGCCTTGGTAAAGCTTATTCCACAACCAACCCAGAATCTTCTCACCACGCTTGATCAGCGAGTAAGAGAAGTTTGCAGCAATCTCGTCCATGATGTCTTGGGCTTCTTTGCTCGCTTTCTCGATCGAGATGTTCTTTGCTTGTGCTTCGTCTTCAATTGCTTTCTTGATCGCTTCTGATTTGAGTAGGCGATCAAACAGCGCTTGGCGGCTTGGAAGGTTAGGGCCTGATGCAGCAAGTTTTTGGCGAGAGAAGTGGATACGCGCTACACGCGCCAGTTTGTGCGCGATGGTGCTGTCGGTACCGTGTGAGTTTGCCATGTAGCGAAGAGATACCACAGGACTAAAGCGAACTAGACAGTCACGACCTGCGAGCAATACCGCTTTTGATTTTTCTAAGCCATTCATTGCTTGTAGGTAAGGTTTCTGGTTAGTCTCTTTACCGGGTTTGCGCCCCCACAAAACGGTAGCAGGGATAACTTGAACATCGAGTTCAGAGTCGTCGGCGTGCAGTGAAAGCAATTCAGAGAACACTTCAATTGAAGAGCTTGGTACATAATCATCGTCTTGCAGCAGAGTTTTGCGAGAAGAGATGAAAACGTAGCGTTGCAGTGATTTGCCGTTGATTTCAAGCTTGCTCAACGGATCAGGTAGGCCTAATTCAAGTGCATGTTTTTGCAATGTAAGAATGTCGACACTTGAGCGAAACGGTAAGGCGTATACAATCGGTTTGCTCAAATCAATGTTCAAATCCTCAACAGGGTTTGAAGGAATTGATGTGCCCTTTACCAATACGGATAAAGGTAGCTTCATTAATGAACGTGAAAAAGATTGTCCAGAAGACATATAGGTTCACTGCCTCAATAGTTATTTCAATGTGCTGAAGCGTATCTCTATTTCTCTGATAAAAAGGATAAATCCTATGAGTGAAATAGGGATAAGCCTAGGCGTAAATTTAATCGATGCAAGAATACCAGAAACTGGTCTAACCTTTTAATGGAAATAGTCATATTGCCGTTAAGTTTGTGGAAAATCATTCATCGACTGATTGAGTATAGGGTTAAAAATGACCAAAAAATCAAACACCGGATTCAAACGCATCATCAAAGCAGCAGGCTTTTCATGGCAAGGCATTACGAGTTCGTTTAAAAATGAGGCTGCATTTCGACAGGAAGTGTTCATGGCGGTCGTGCTTATTCCGTTGGCATTTTACCTAGATGTAAGCCAAGTTGAACGAATCTTAATGATCTCATCGGTGGTATTGGTGATGGTTGTCGAGCTAATCAATACCGCGATTGAAGCGGTTGTCGACCGAATCGGCAGTGAACATCATGAGCTTTCTGGGATGGCTAAAGATGTCGGGTCGGCAGCAGTTTTCATCTGTTTGGCACTCGCAGGTTATGTGTGGCTAGAGATCCTGTTTTTGTAATTTGCTAAAAATGAACTAAAAACAACCAATTGCTTTGCTTTTGTTCAGTTACTGGATATACTCACAGTCAACTGTATAAAAAGACAGGTGAATCATGAAGCCGTTAACGCCCCGCCAGCAACAAGTCTTTGACCTTATCAAAGGTAAGATCGAAGATTCCGGTATGCCACCGACACGTGCAGAAATCGCGCGTGAACTAGGCTTCCGTTCTGCTAATGCTGCAGAAGAACATTTGAAAGCTCTTGCTCGTAAAGAAGCGATTGAGATTATCCCGGGTGCGTCTCGCGGTATTCGTATTTTGCTTGAAGATGCAGCAAACGAAGAGCAAGGTTTACCATTAATCGGTCAGGTTGCCGCTGGTGAGCCTATCTTGGCTCAAGAGCATGTAGAAATGCATTACCAAGTTGATCCAGGCATGTTTAAACCACAAGCTGACTTCTTACTTCGTGTAAATGGCGAAAGTATGAAAGACATCGGTATTATGGATGGTGATTTATTAGCTGTTCATAAAACACAAGATGTACGCGATGGTCAGGTTGTAGTGGCTCGTGTCGATGATGATGTAACGGTAAAACGCCTAGAACGTAAAGGTTCAACGGTTCTGTTACATGCTGAAAATGAAGAGTTTTCTCCAATCCATGTCGATCTAGAATCTCAACACTTGTCTATTGAAGGGCTTGCGGTTGGTATTATTCGCAACACCGACTGGATGTAGTCAGTACAAATAGCTTATTGATATTTATTCTCAATAACTTGTCATTGTAATTGATATTCATTATCATCTTCTTTGTCGAGATACAAGGAAGATGATGATGCCAAACCCAACCAAACCTCAAATGAAGCCGCTTACTCGTAAGCCGCGCTCCTCTGTTCAAAAGGCTTCTTCTGAACAAGGGTCTGTACATCAAGAATTCCAAGTTCCGACCAACCTCGTTCAACATCTTTGGTTTCGTAGTCGTGAAAGCCTAGCCGATGATGGTCTCGTTTATGACCCCATCGCAGCTCAAGCCTGCAAGCGTTGCCAGCTCGCACCTGAATGTCTTACTGGCGAGCTAGACCAACAACAACTTCTCTACGCAACACTGACTCAACTTTGTGACTCTCAAGTTCAGCAATTTCTATCTCACAACCCAGATGCTTGGATCATCAATGTTGGAGCAGGGCTCGATACCCGCTTCTACCGTTTAGATAATGGACGCTGCCATTGGGTTGAGCTGGATGTCACGGAAAACCTTGTGTGGCGCCAACGTCTGTTCCACAAAAATGAACGCTATCGTTTGGAGTGTGGTTCTGTCGATGACCTGACTTGGTTGGATGAACTCAATATTCCAGAACAAGCCTCGGTGATGGTGGTGTGTGAACATGCTCTGCTGGATTGCAATGAACAGCAGACGGCGAACTTCATTCAGTCTTTGAGTCGCTACTTTACTCATGCACATGCGTGTTTAGTCTTAGCTGGAGATAAAAGCTCAAGTACGTTGGGGCAAAAACTTGGTTCAGGAAAGTATGCGCATGGCCTATCTTCTCCAATAGACAGTGTTCTCAATTGGTTGCCATGGGCACAATGGGTAAAAGCGTTTTCTCCACTAGACCAAAAATGCAACCGTTGGAAATTGTGGCAGCGACTTCTTTGTAAGATCTCTCAGGTCAAAAAGCGTTTAACGCCGCAGTTAGTGCTCGTTAAGTGGTAATCCTAGGTGTTTTGTATTTCGAGTAACTGAGTACATAGCCGGTATAAGTAAAATTCCACAACATAGTGAAAGCCCACCCACTAGGTTAAACTATCGCCTCTAATCTAAGAGGTGATCGTGAAGTTATTTAATCCCCAAACTATTTTTCAAACGCTATCCAATCAGGCGATGCATAAAAAAGTGCTGTTGCTCGCGATCCCGATGGTTCTCTCTAATATTACTGTTCCACTGTTGGGCTTAGTCGATGCGGCGGTTATCGGTCACCTAGAGCACTCTTGGTATTTAGGTGGTGTGGCGCTGGGCGGCACAATGATCAGCGTGACCTTTTGGTTGCTTGGTTTCCTGCGTATGTCGACAACAGGGCTAGCTGCACAATCTTATGGTGCGAATGATGGCAAGCAACTAGGCTTAGTTTTTGTGCAAGGCGTGACCATGGCCTTAGGGTTTGCTGGTGTCTTTTTACTTTTACACAGTTTAGTCGCCGATTTAGTTTTCTCATTGAGTAGCGCCAGTGATCAAGTTAAGCACTATGGTCAGCAATATTTCTCAATCCGCGCTTGGAGTGCACCTGCCGCGCTGACTAACTTTGTGATTCTAGGTTGGCTGCTCGGGACTCAAAACGCCAAAGCGCCAATGTGGATGGTGATCATCACCAATATCACCAATATCGTTTTGGATATCGTTTTTGTTATCGGCTTAGGGTGGCAAGTGGAAGGTGCTGCATTGGCATCTGTAATGGCTGATTATGCCGGTCTAACATTTGGCCTAATTTGTGTTTACCGAATCTGGGCGAAGAAGCAGTTACCATCGCCATGGGATCTGCTTAAGAAAACCAGCCAAGGTTTGAGTCGTTTCGTGAAATTGAATCGCGATATCTTTCTTCGTTCATTATGCCTACAAGCGACTTTCACTTTCATGACCTTCCAAGGTGCAAGCTTTGGCGATGATGTTGTTGCGGCCAATGCCGTGTTGATGAGTTTCTTGATGATCATCTCTTATGGGATGGATGGCTTTGCCTACGCAATGGAAGCGATGGTCGGTAAGGCGATAGGCGCGAAAGACAAAGATGAGCTGAACCAGTCATTGATTGGAACTTTCTTCTGGAGCTTCAATATTTGTTTGGTACTGACCATAGTGTTCGCACTCGTTGGCTCGAGCTTAATCAATATGATCACCACAATCCCAGACGTGAAGAGTCAAGCCGAGGTGTATTTACCGTGGTTAATCGCAATGCCATTGGTGTCTATGTGGTGCTTCTTGTTGGATGGTATTTTTGTTGGAGCAACTAAGGGCAAGGATATGCGCAATAGTATGTTTGTTGCGACCTGCAGTTTCTTCGCGATTTTCTATTTAGCATCAGGTTTAGAGAACCATGCACTGTGGTTAGCGATGCTGAGCTTTATGGCAATGCGCGGAATTGGTCTTGGTGTGTTGTTTGTTTCTCAGTGGAAGAAAGGGGAGTTTCTCGCTTAGCTCGAGGGCTCTGTTTGTGGAGAGTAAATGAGGCTGTACAGGTAAAGGGGTATTTAGAACATCATGATCTAATTACTATCAATACCTTAACATTCAATATCTTAAATAAAAACAGCAAGCGCATGGCTTGCTGTTTTATGCATTTGGCCTATGGGTGGTCAAATACTCCTATTGGTTCTATATCTAGAATAAACGGTTAAGCCCGTTGAGTGCTGCAACACGATAAGCTTCCGCCATCGTTGGATAGTTAAAGGTCGTATTCACAAAGTACTCGATGGTATTTGCTTCACCTTTCTGCTCCATGATCGCTTGTCCGATATGGATGATTTCAGCGGCACGCTCACCAAACACGTGGATACCTAAAATTTCTTTGGTTTCGCGATGGAACAGGATCTTCAAGCTACCAATATCTTTACCCGCAATTTGAGCACGAGCTAGGTGTTTGAAAGAAGAACGTCCTACTTCATACGGTACTTTAGCTGCGGTAAGTTCTTGCTCGGTTTTACCAACAGAGCTGATCTCCGGAATGGTGTAGATGCCGGTTGGAATGTCTTCGATAAGGTGGCGTTCAGCTTCACCTTTCACAATTGCTTGAGCCACAAATCGACCTTGGTCATAAGCAGCACTTGCTAGGCTAGGGTAGCCAATCACATCACCGACAGCGTAAACATGGTCAACATTGGTTTGGTAATTGGTATTTACTGAGACTTGCCCACGCGAGTCCGCTTCTAAGCCAACAGCACCAAGGTTCAGTTTATCGGTATTACCCGTTCGGCCATTGGCATACAGTAGGCAATCAGCGCGCATCTTTTTACCTGACTCTAGGTGAATGATCACGCCATCATCAGTGCCTTCAATTTTCTCAAAGGTTTCATCGTTGCGAATCACGACACCGCTGTTCCAGAAGTGATAAGAAAGTGCATCTGAGGTTTCATTGTCTAGGAATGACAACAGACGGTCACGAGTATTGATAAGATCGGTTTTTACACCCAAACCGCGGAAAATCGACGCGTATTCACAACCAATAACGCCAGCACCATAGATGATGATGTGTTGCGGGTCGTGTTTAAGAGAAAGAATCGAGTCACTGTCGTAGATACGTTCATGCAGGAAGTCGACGTTATCTGGTTGGTAAGGGCGAGAGCCTGTCGCGATAACAAATTTGTCTGCACTGTAATGTTCTTCAGTGCCATCGCTTTGCATTACCGAGACAGTGTTGGTATCGATAAAACGTGCAGTACCAAAGACCAACGTGCACTGGTTGCGGTCGTAGAAGCCTTGGCGTAATCGAGTCTGTTTGTCGATGACTGATTTAGCATGACCCAGAATGTTGGAGAAGGTTGAGTGAATACTTTTATTGTTCTGACAAAACAGCGGATTACTGTTGAATTCGATAATACGACTTACGGCATGACGCAGTGCTTTTGAAGGAATTGTTCCCCAGTGAGTACAACCACCACCAACGCTGCTCTCTTTCTCAATGATTGCAACGTTCAACCCGGCTTTGGTTAATCCCATCGCTGCCCCTTCTCCTCCGGGGCCACTACCAATTACGATTACATCAAAGTGGTTGGAGTGCGGCATAGATATCTTCCTTGTTATATTTGATTAACATTGCTTTAGCGAGATTTTAACCGATTCTGTTCTCGGGTACATGAAAAGGGCATCAGAGAGTCGGTGGGATCACGCAGTGTTATCGAAAAAATAATATTTGGTATGTCGTATGTCTCCAAATGACAGCGTGGATATTGAAATTTTTTCTTCGAACGTATTTACTTCGGTACGTGAACAAAGAGGTATGTTTAGTGTCTTATATAACCAGAGTGCCTTATATAAATAAGTGATTCGCGTTATATTGAATAGAGTATTAGACATGCCTGTTTAGGCTGTAAAAGAAGAAATTGATAAAGTATGAAACCAATGGGCATTCGCGCACAGCAAAAAGAAAAAACTCGTCGCAGCTTAATCGATGCAGCATTTAGCCAACTCAGCGCCGATCGTAGTTTTTCCAATCTAAGCTTGAGAGAAGTCGCTCGTGAGGCTGGAATAGCACCGACTTCCTTTTATCGTCACTTCAAAGACATGGATGAGCTTGGCTTAACCATGGTTGATGAAGGTGGCTTACTGCTGCGCCAGTTAATGCGTCAAGCTAGGCAACGCATAGTAAAAGAAGGCAGTGTGATTCGTACATCGGTTGAAACCTTTATGGAATTCATTGAAAGCAGCCCTAACGTATTCAGACTGTTATTGCGAGAGCGCTCAGGAACTTCATTTGAGTTTCGTGCAGCGGTAGCTCGTGAGATACAGCACTTCTCTGCTGAGTTAACCGAATATTTGATAACGACTGGCATGACACGAGACGAAGCTTTTACTCAAGCTGAAGCCTCCGTTATCTTGGTCTTCAACTCAGGGGCAGAAGCATTAGATTTAGATCGACGTCAGCGAGATGAACTGGCTGAACGCTTGATCATGCAATTGCGAATGATGGCCAAAGGGGCTTTTTGGTATCGTAAAGAACGTGAACGTAACCGATTAAAAGGCGGGATTGAATAATGTCGAATGAAAATAATACTGTAAACCGTGGTTCAGAAAGAAAGACACTCGTACTTGCTGTTATTGCCGGTGTGTGTGGTGATGCTCTGTTATCTTGGGTAACAATGAGCGAAGTGGGCTTCTCTATTTTCCCACTGATTGCTTTAGTCTTGGCTGTACAAGCACTTTACCAAGAGTACCTAACTAACCCAGTATCTGAAGATATTCCACTAGTAGGTTTGGCTTGTTTCTTTGTAGGTGCATTTGGCCACTCGGCTTTTGTGAAGGCACAACACCCTGATGCTGGCTCAAACTTCTTTGCGATTATTGTCGCGATGTTGCTTCTTGCATGGGTAGGTAAGAAACTCGGCTTTATCGGCAAAACTGCTTAAGCTGATTTAGAAATTAAAAAAACGAGCCAATGGGCTCGTTTTTTTGTATCTGCTGTTTGGCTTAGACCTGAAAGCGATACTTACGCTTTACGCTCTAGGAATACGCCAGCTTCCATGTGGTGCGTAAATGGATAACAGTGTCCATCAGTGTACATGTGGTTATATTTATTTCTCTTAAAGTATTGTTTTTTATGGTGTAGTTCTTGCTGGTTGTCTATGGAGATCCTCAGGGGTACAATGAAAACTCACAGGTCCCCGTACCCTGGGCCGTACCCCGAATGGTAGGAGTTACTGATAATGACAAAGCGAATTAGTAGTAATGCAACACTGCAAGCATTGAAACCAAAAGAGAAAGAGTACTCAATTCCTGATAAGAAAATTGAGGGATTGAATATTCGAGTTCGCCCTACGGGTACGATGACTTGGACATTTCGTTTTCAAGTTGGTAAAAAGCACGACAAAATATCTATGGGACGCTACGTCCAACTAAAGCCAAATACAGGTATGACGCTGGAGCAGGCAAGGAAGGAAGCCGGACGCTACCGCAGTTGGTTAGAGAACAATAAAAACCCTAAGATAGAGCTACTCAGAGAGCGTCGAGAGCAAGAAGAAGCACGTACATTTGATGATGCATTTGTTAGCTTTGATGAAAAGCGTTTATCAAAGCAACTTCGTAGTTCCCAGTCTAGATCCATTTACCTTCGTGATATCAAACCCTACATAGGTAATATCAACCTAGTCGACTTGAATATTATCGACCTTAATAAAGTGTTTGATGCAAAGGTGGATAAAGATGGAAAACGTATGGCTGGAGCGATTGGGGTTTGTCACAAAATCATTAATCAGGTGATCAATCATGCCTTAGCCTTGAATATGATTGATAGACATCCAGCACCGCAATTAAAAGCAAAAGATGTTGGTGGTGGCTCTAATGTGACAAAGAGAAACCTAAGTTTTTCTGAGTTGAAAGTATTGTTGTCGAGCTTAGGTGACTGGCGCACAGATCCAGCTAATATTCGCTTGATGCGTTTTTTGCTTGGATGTGGTCAGCGTATTAGTGCTGTACTTGAAATGCGTTGGAGTGAATTGGATTTTGATGAAAGGGTCTGGTTGCTGCCTGCTAGCTCTGAAGAGCGACATACGAAGAGCCCAGAGAGTCGTAAAGTACCGTTGAGTGACTATCTGGTTGAGCAGCTCCAAGAGCAGCGTAAGCTTGTATCAAACAAATGGGAGCTGGTTTGGCCTCAAATCGCTTCAGATAAAGTTCAAGAGCCATCAGCGATACGAGCACTTATTAAGCGTAATATTCCATCAGATATCGAACATTTCTCACCGCATGACCTTCGTCGGACCTTTATTAGTCGATGTAGTGAGATGGGGCTCGATATTGTGGCTGTAGAGAAAGCTGTAGGCCACCAGCTGCCGGGTATGTTGCGAGTCTACAATCACCATGATTATTTAAATGAACAACTGTCAGTGTTCCAAGCTTGGGGAGATAAGCTATACGCATTGAGTGCTAGTAACGTTGTCCCCATATCAACTGTAGAATCGGCTTAGGTAGTACAGATAATTATCTTTGCCATTGCGATTTGGAAGGCTTAGATGATGCGTGTTTCCATGCATTTGAGGCTTTTCTTTTAGAATGGTTGGTATCTACTTTTTGATTTGTGGTTTTAGGACTCTCATGCAGCGTAGGTTCATCTTGTGCAGAAATGATTTTCTCTTGAAGATTCGATAACTTTTCTTTTTCGTGAACAGTAGATACTGAGGGCTTTAGGTCGTCGCTAGCTTTCCTTAGCTTTGAAAGCTCAGTCTCCAACTTTTCTATTTGAGTATTTTGCTCTGTTATTGTTTCACAGGCTTGTGTGTACTTAGTATCTGTTTTTTTTAGTCTCTCCAGCTCTTCGATCTTGTTTTGGCTTTCAGTAATAAGGAGTTCAACCATTGCTTTGATCGAATACCCGTTCCTTTTAGCTAGTGAGTCGACAGTTTTGTAGACATTTTTAGAAATGGATATGTTGATTTGTTTATTTTTTTTCCTACTCTTTTGAGCGCGCCAGGCATTACTTGCTTGCTGTAGTAGTAACTTGTTGCCACTCATCGATTCATCTAAATCTTTTAAGTATTTTATTGCTGAAGCGGAGCTTCTGGATGCGGCATCGGCTAAACCGCTACTCCAAGAAATCTTCTTCTTGAGCAAATATTCTTTTACCCACGTTTCTTGTTCCTCAGAGCTAGTTAGCCAGCTTTTAGCATTACCTTTACGTCCCATTCTCATAACACCATTTATAAACACAACTCATACTTTGCCACAGTAATGGAATACTGTTCGTGACTTAATCATCAGAAATATCCATTACACATTTTCGCACTATGTAATGTGATACAGTATTTGAACTCTAAAAACCTACTGGTAAAGTGTAGAATATTGATGAATTACCCCATGAGTGAGGTCGAGATACTCTCAAGAGCTTTGCTGTATATCGATGAGAATAGCCAGAAATTTGAAGCATCACCAGAAGCTAAAATGCTCTGGATGAAACTGCTTATTCTTACTCGTTTTGATAATTGGCAAACGACACTCAATAGTCGTGAGTTGTGCGCATGTCTGCGAATAAGTAGCAATACTTTTACTAAGTCGGTAAAGCAACTAGAGAAAGTAAGACTGCTTTGTAGGGATTCATTTGAGACAGGTAAGGGTGGGAACAGCTACCGATACCATGTCACTCTTCCACGTAATCGTAATGCTAAAGGTATGCACGTGAGCGCTCCCTTTTTAAAGTTGAGTTCGACATTTATTCATTATGAAGGTTTGTTAAACAATGCAAAAAAACCATCACTAGCTAATAAATTGCTCTTTCTTGTTCTGCTGCATTTTAGTGATGATTTTGGTCATGTATCTGAACTTGGACGTGCAAAAATCGCCGACATTACCGGTATGAATAAAGAAAGAGTGAAATCGCATGTTGAACGATTATGTTCACTGGGATTTATTAACAAGGTACCCGGTGGAACTATCCCACAACTAATGGGGAAGGTATCAACGCAGTACTATCTAAATATCTGGCACTCAGCATTTCAACAACAAGTTCACGGATATCGCTTCACTCAGCAAAACCTGATTATGACAGCGAGTTTGTCAGAGATGGTCATTTCTTCGGTGATAAGGCAAAAGCCGATGCACAATCAAACGGAGCATTCTCTCAACGCATTTTATGAATCATCGTTAATTGCATCCGTGAAAGTAAGTATTGATGCCTGCCAATTAAGACACTTCTTCACAGGAGAAAATAGAAAGCTGCTGGCTAATCATATAGAGCTTAAAGTGAATGATATAGCCTCTTGTTTGCTAAACCAGCACTGGAACATGATTGATGGTACCTCTCTTATTTCAGGAAAGGCACCAGATGAATTGTTATCCGATGATGGCCTTGCTGATTCAATAGCAGAAAGGCTTCTACCAGAGTCTGTGATGCATCATCATAAAAAAAATACAGACTTCCAACGCAATTACAATGAAGACTCCTTGGCTAATGAGGCTTTGGATACTGAAGCTCATGATATCGACGTTTTACCCGGAGCAAAGGAGCTGGTTGACCTAGTTGTACATATGGCATGGGCTAAAGCTATCGAAGCCAAAAATGTGATTACTATGAACAGAAAGCTCTCTGATAATTTACCAGAACAAGGCATTTACAAAGTCATGCCATACTCAGCAAGGGGAAATGGGATTGATATAATTATCAGCCATTAGACGCACTAGCTATTAGCCGAATGCACTCTTGTTGAAATGCATAACTTCAGAGTGACTTCAGTTCCAATCACCCTAGTTAGGTCCAATCTTTGACTATCCATAGGCATGACTCCGGTACTACAGTCTTGAAAGAAACAGTGCGCTTTGTGGATTAGTAATATAGCTACTTAACAAACACTCTTTATAAAAGCATGACTAGCAGTACTACACTCAGTAGCCACACTACTGATGAATGCAGTACATGTTGTTGTATCAGCTAAGATCTCTAGCCATAGGCAATAGATATTCACTCACTGCTACGGCAGAACAGTTTTATGTAAGTTATTACGCATCATTCTCTTTCTATGTGAAATCAAACAACACAGGAGAGATTTTCATGAACATGTTTCAATTTGCTCAAATCCCAGCTCAGTATGGTTCTTTAAACCAACGTCACCTTGCCCGTATCAACGACACTGTTATGGGAGCTCTAGCGCTCCATCCTAGAGCACTCATCGCTCGAATTGATCTACGCATACCTAACAATGGTTTGAACTCTGACAACCCTTTAGAGCGTGATACACCGACCTGCTATGTGAATACCGATGTTGACTTGATGAAACGGTTTATTGCTTCATTGAAAGTTCAGATGAATTTCGACCAGAGGAATAAAGCCAGACAAGGAAAGCGTATCTACCCGTGTCCGTTAAATTACGTTTGGGTAAGGGAACGTAACGCCAGTCACAATGAACATTACCATGTGGCATTAGCGGTCAATCAGGATGGTTACTATCCATTTGGTAGGCTTCATTACGAAGGTACTCTTGCTTGTATGGTAAACAGAGCATGGGCTAGTGCATTAGGGCTTACGACAGATGAGATTGAAGGACTAGTTCATATCCCTGAGCGTCCAATGTATACGTTGAACCGTAATCACCCACCAGCACGATTTCAGAAAGACTTAGGTGAGGTAGCGGTTAGGTTAGCTTACTTGGCAAAGGCTGAGACTAAGATACTTGGTGATGGTCGCCGTAACTTTGGATGCAGTAATCCAAGAAAGGGACTGATTTAAGGCAGAACTAATCTTCGAGTTTATCTTGTCAGGAAGATGTTTGATCAAATGCGTTAGCACGCTTTCCTCTGCTTTTCTTCTTGATAGTGAGTAAGGTTAGACGTCCCCTTATAGCAGGTTAGTTGTCACAAATCCTTATAACTGGGCTGTTATAAAATTACAATTAGAATACAATTGTATGCATAACAATTTGACAAGGAGTGAATTGATGCCATTGCCATTTATTGCCGCCGCTGCCGCAGGTGCACTAACATACAAATATTTTTCGGGAAATGATAAAAAAAAGACTAGTTCCGCACGGGATGTAACTGAAAAGTCATTAACTAAAGAACAAGAAAGGGAATTGTGTTTTCTTGTGCAACTAGCTACCTCTGCTGCTTATGCCGATGGTGATATGTGTGAAAAGGAGAAGTCCATTATTCAAAATTATATAGATAATGAAAAAATGGAATATCCCTCCTCTAAAAGTTTGCAAGAGTTAAAGATTAAAGAGCCATTGAGTATCGCTGAACTTCATCGGTATTGGGGAGCAATTAAAAAGAAGGAAGGGAGCTGGGAGGCTTTCATTGAGGAAGTCATCAGCGCTAATGACCAGCATACTCATTGTGAAAAAGCATTTTTATTCAGAATGAAGTTAATGTTTGAAGGTTTACCGGATCAACAGTTGTTCATGTTAACCGATGAGGAACCTCGAAGCACATTATCCCTAGACTATATAAACGTTGACTCATTGCCAGAGAATTATGTGATAAACAGTTCAGTGGTCGGTGAGTTTTTGATAGAGCACCCAGCACAAGCTCGATGCGAGCAAAGAGAATTGATTTCAGTATCAAATTTTTTTGATGATTCATTTTTGACCAGCCAAGATACTGAATTAGTCAATGCAGCTCGTTTAGCAGGTGCTAAGAAAGTAACCATATATTCTGGTAGCAAACGCTCTGAAAGTATTTCCACGGATAAAGAGTTAAGAGGGAAAGCAAGCATTGGCCCACAATCTGGCCATCTAGTTTCAGATGTGGGAGCTTCTAATGCTTATTCGAGTGCAGATAAAAAAGTGGTTGTTTATGAGTTTGAAGGCAATACCACAAGCGCTATGACTCGGCTGAAGTCTATGTTTACTTCACCAGAAAAAGAGTTACTCCGACGGTCTACATGGTTGCAAAATGATGAAGAACTCACTGAATTCGTGAAAGGGTGTTTTAGTGATAATAAACTGACTTACTTTAAAAGAGAGTTCAGTACCGAACGTCAAAAAAATATTATTAATTCTGCAATGATGGCTGCTGATTGTGACTTGGTGAAAGTGTCAGCCGAAGCTAAGAGCTCACTGCAAGAAAAAGGTAAATTCTACGAAGAGTCAGTGAAAAAATACGAGGTAGCTTTTGTTTAAGCAAAGTATGGGTTTGAGGCGTAGGGCGTGTTGACCAGCAAACGTTGCCCGAAGGGGACGAATAAAAGCGTTTTACTCTTTGGTGAGAGGGTTTACTTAGAATGACTAGGCTAATTCCCCCTCGCTGCGATTAAAACTTTTTATCTCGAACTAAATTCAACTGGGAAAGGTTATATTGTAGATTTTTAGTGTGGACGTCCACACTAAAAATCTAGAGCATTCTCAGAGCAGTTATAATTAGTTTGTGCTTAAAAGCGTGTTTGAACATAAAAATAGGTAGGTAATTGCCTCTTTTAATCAACTTCACACATTCGAGTTAAGCGGCAGTTTGAAGATGGATTGGGTGTTGTCTTTTTTGTATTCACAGAATTAACTCCCTAAAGTCATTATCAATATCATCTTGTGTCACACCAATGTAGCGCAGTGTGACACCTTCTGAACTGTGGCGAAGCATACGCATCACCCGCGCAATATCTTTGGTGCTTTTGTAGAGGTGGTAGCCTCTGGTCTTTCGCATCGAGTGAGTCCCAAGCGGAAAACTAATCTCTTCACCAATCGATGAAAACGCTTGGCTAACCGCTCGACGACTCAATGGGTTGGCAGCTTTGTTTATTGCTTGCTGATTTCGGTAAGATTGGAATAAGTAGATGTGGTGTGGATTCTCTTTTTTAATGCGGAGGATGATTTCTAAGCTTCTTGGGTTTAATGCAATCTGGGCCACTTTGCCCGTCTTTGACTCACGGATGGTTAAACGGTCTTCTTCGATGTCACTGAACTTAATCGCCAGTAAATCAGAAATCCGTAAAGCGAGATTGATACCCACATTCCAGATATCTGACATTTGCTTACTATGCCGTATTTCTAATAAGTGGCCGATGAGCTGGATAGTGTCACGGTTTTTCACCGCTTGAACTTCTGCCATAACGCAGCTTCCTTTTTTCGATGAAAATGATGATTAGAGGAACTTCAAAGCAAGCCAGAAACGAAAAGCCTTGTTCCATAAGGGATGGCAAGTTCCCAAATTGCTAAAATGGGAACTTGGATGCTTTTCAGCTCTTGGTGACTTTGATTTGGTCAAACACACCATCAGATAAATACTCCAAAAAGTTACTTTCCCACGTTCGATAGAAAGATTTCACTTCTCGATGTGCTAGAGCGCAAGGTGCTAAAAACATCTGCCTGAATATGTTGATCTCAATATTGAAATCAAGCTCGATGGCTAACTCTGGATAGACACCTCCAGAATAGGCAAAGTCGGTGATGTAACAGAGTCGCCACTTATCACCTTCATTGCGGATCATGATTTCTACTGGATGATACCCACCAGCTTCAGCGTTATAGCTCGTGTCACGAAAGTTAATGGTTAAGGTATCTGAATAGTAATCAAGACTCGCTTCCTGAATCTGCTTAGTGATTGCGTTGTGAAAGCGAGTAGAGATAGGCAGTACACAAGAGTGAAACTGCATCGTTTGAATTTTGGTTACGGCTGGCATGGTGTGCCTCCTTGGTTGATGGTTATGTGATAGATGATTTAGTAGGAGTGTCGACATTGACGAGTGTTGCTTGGATACCGTCAAAGGAGCATTGTTGAATTTGCTTGAGGAAAGACCGTTCATAGCTTTGATATAGACTGGTTACTTGTGGCTGGTGGAGTTCGCAACATTCAATGTCCGGTTGATAGAACCACCCACGTAAAAAATTGAAGTAGAGCTCGACCTCCAGCTTTTCGGTTTGCTCATCTGGGTAAGCAAAGCTAGTGACAAAGACGATGCTCCAATGAGTGTTATCTGATTGGTTTGTCGATCTATTGAGTTGGATCTCGACAGGATGAAAACCACTACGATCTTGGTAGTAGCTCGACACTCGAAAGTTAAGGGCGATCCGTGATGCAAAGGTAGGGACATCTAATTGCTCAACAAGAGCATTAAGGTATTCCACCAGCAGTCGATGCGGTGTGGTTTGGCTCATAGCAAACCTCGCTCAGCAAAGGACACGCATTGCTCACCGACCACAACGTGATCCAATACTCGGATATCAATCAGTGCCAATGCATCAGACAGACGTTGAGTGATCCTACGATCGGCTTGTGATGGTTCAGGTAAGCCAGATGGGTGATTATGACCAAAGATCACTGCTGCCGAGTTCAGTATTAATCCTTCTTTGACGACCTCTCTTGGATAAACGCTAGCAGCATCGATGGTGCCAAAGAACATCTCTTTGTATTCAATCAGTTGGTTTTGATTATCCAGAAACATCACGGCAAACACTTCTCTGTCGTAATGCGCCAGTTTCATCTGTAGATATTGCTTAGTGTTTTCTGGACTGGTGAATGAACCCGAACGGGCATACTTGGCTGCGAGCATAGTTGCTGCGGTCTCTAGAATTTGACGAAGCTCTGTGGGCTCGTTTGGCGTGTAATGATTTGAATGCATCTACTTTCCTTCTTGTGCGTTAAAGGTATGTGCATCCAAGTAATATGTAGCTAAAAAATAATGGAATCCTTCCCCATAGAAGCAGCCCGATCACGCTGGGCTGCTTTAGGTCATGGTTGCTGTTTATCTTGTTGTTTAGCCCAGTTGTAACCACTCACAACGCCATAGATGAACAACTCTATTAGTGTCTTAGTAGGTTGGTGGGGATTCACCATTAGCCTCCTTGTTGATGTGATACAAGCCTGCGCCAACGATAAAGCCAGCAATGAACACAAACGGCATAAGAGCCTCCTGCTTAGTTTGATTTAAGAAACGAGCATAAATGGAAGCCCGCGACTAGCTGGCTTCAGAAAGGTAATGTGTGGTTGAAAAAAGTTGGAGTGTGGTGATTTACGCAGTGAAGTAATTAACTGCACATTCTCGTTATCTCATGAGTTGAACTAACCGGAATTCATCATGAGATTAATCAAACTAAAAGAAGTCATGTCCTTAACCAGCCTTGCACGATCTACCATCTACAAGTACATGAGCGAAGGCCAATTTCCAAAAGCAGTGTCATTAGGTTGTCGTTCAGTGGCATGGGTAGAAGAAGAGGTGACAGATTGGGTATTGGAACGTATTGGTGAGCGCGATAACGCTGATTGACAGATAATGGATGGAAGCTATTACAGCTTCCTTCTATGCCATGTTATTCCTAATAAGCTAGTTTTTCCGCTTATGTATATGGAATCCACGTATTTACAAAGTGATTTTGACAATGAAAATTAAGATGAGGTCGTGTATTCGAATTTTTATTGAAGGAGCTACCTTCTAGCTTTTGATGTTTTACGTACCTACTGTCCTCATATTATAACCCTCGGTTTTATCTCACTCTCCTAAGTCGAGATTGCTAAGGAGGGAGAAGTGCTACCACACCTCGGAACTTAGATTATCGAACAAATAAGACTTTGAGACATCAATATTGGCGCTTGATCACACTAATTCTTTTATTTTTAGGTACGGACGTTGATTGACCAAAAACTAAAAGTTGACGCCTTTCACATTACAGCCCAAAAAATGAGCTCAATTGCGCTGATACAAATATTTAACTTATTGCCTAAAAAAAAAGATCGCGGTCTAATAATGCCCTCTTAATATGTTAATTAATTTAACATTAAATGTCACATTGGTGATTCAGGTCACAAAATTAACGCATTTATCGCCGCAACTGTCATGAGGGCTGTGATTTAAACGTCCAGTTAAGTGATCTGTGTAACGGTTTGGTTTTATTTAAACAATGATACTTAATCCATCAAATGAGCGGAGTGTGAGTTAGAAATGAAGCTAGGAATAGTGGTCAGTGGTGGTGATGCAGTTGGTGTGAACAATTTCATCTATCAAGTTGCGAAAATGTCGAACTCTGAGATTGTTATCTATAACGGAGGCGTTAAAGGCCTACTGTCGGATAATAAGAAAGAAATTAGTTATCGAGATCTCGCTGATTACAGTCTATCGCCAATGCCCGTAATTTCATCGGGTAGAACCTCGCGTCACCTCAACCCAGAAGAATACGCCACCATTGCAACTAACCTGCATAAGAGCAAAGTAGACGCTTTAATCTGCGCAGGAGGCGACGGTTCAATGCGGTTTATGAATGTATTGAGTGAGTATGGTGTTAACTGTTTTGGCGTGGGAATGACTGTCGATAATGATATCGCTGGCTCCGATCATACCATTGGCTTTTCTACTGCATGTGAGCAGGTGATGAGAGAAGTGTCTAAGCTGCGAAATACCGGTAGAGCCTTAGCAAATCGAGTGTTTCTCGTTGAAGTTTTGGGTGCTTACTCTGGCGAACTAACTTTACAGTCTGCAATTAAATCTAATGTGGATATCGCTCTGATACCGGAGCATCAAATTCCAGTCGATGAGCTTGCAGCAAAAATTCAAGAAAAACTAGCAGTGCAGAATAGTGTTGTGATTCTTTGTGCTGAGAGTTACACAAAAGAGTATTCACCTGGATTCCAAGGTGCGATTGATACCTTGAGTCAAGACCTAGAACCAAAGGTAGGTATTCGCATGCGTAAAACCACATTGGGTTTCGGTTTGCGAAGCGGTGAGCCAACAACTGAAGAGATTTATCAAGGTACGATCGCAGCTTCAGAAGTGGTGCGATGCATTCAAAGTGGTATGGCGAATAAGGTGATTACCATCAATTCATCGAATAATCCGATACCACTGGATTTAGCTGGGGTCGAGAGTCGTACCGTTGATAAAGAGGGGCATTATTTCAAACTGGCTAAGCAATTGGGCATGGTTTGGTAATTAACAATAAAACAATAAAACAATAAAACAATAAAACAATAAAACAATAAAACAAATTCGTGAACAGAAGGAATGAATAAATGACGATGAATATAATGTGCGTATGCGGTTGTGGTTTAGGTTCTAGCTTTGCTTTGGAAATGACAGCCAAACCTATCCTAGAGAAAATGGGGATTGACTTTTCTTTAGGCCACACCACGGTATCTGAAGTGCTATCGCTAAAGCCAGACATGATTATTACTTCTGGTACGTTCTCTGATGCGATTAAAGGTGGCGCTAGCGCTGAAGATGCTGCAAAGGTAGTCACAATCCAAAAATTTACTGACTCTGTAGAAATGGAACAGGCAATCTCAGAGTTTTTAGATAAGTAACACCTAGAAAAACACCTTTTTCTTACTGCTGAATAATAGATGTAGATAGGTAGAAATACCTATCAAGGTACTTCTACGCCTTGAGAAAATATTTTAATTAACATTGGCATGGAATCAAATTAATTATGAATACATTTTTTGACTTTATAGTAAAAGATGTGCTTGGGCAGGCCTCAATATTGATCGCAAGTATTGCTATGCTCGGTCTTATTTTACAAAAAAAGCCCTCCGGTAAGGTAATCGAAGGAACGTTTAAGACAATGCTTGGTTTCTTGGTCATGATGGCGGGTATAAACATTGTCGTTGAGACATTAACTTACCTGAATAGCATCTTTACTACCGGGTTCGGTATGACTGGTTACATTACTGATGTTGCGGCTATTGCAGGTATTGCAAACCAAACGCTGGGAACGGAAGTCGCACTAACCTTAATGGTAATTTTCGCAACGAATATCATTATTGCTCGCTTCACGCCTTGGAAGTACATCTTTCTAACAGGGCAGGCGCTACTGTGGATGTCCACTATTGGTGCTGTCATTTGTTACAAGGCAGGTCTATCAGGCGCAACACTAGTATTAACGGGGGGTATCTTCGGCGGTATTTTAGCTGTAGCAATGCCTGCTATTGCTCAGCCTGTGGTTCGCAAGATTACTGGTTCTGACAACGTTGCACTTGGGCACTTCTGTACGATCGGTTATATGGTTCAAGCAGCTGTCGCGAAGGTCGTTGGCAAGGGCTCTAAATCTACGGAAGAAATTGAGCTTCCAAAAGCTTTTGCATTTTTAAGTGATACCTACCTGTCGATGGCTGTCATTATGGTGCCAATGTTCCTGATCCCTGCAATTGCAGCAGGTCCTGAATATATTGCTCAGTACAGCGGTGGTATGAACTATTTGATGTACTCGTTTATGCAAGCAATCATGTTTACTGCTGGCGTATTCGTTCTGTACTCAGGTGTGCGCCTATTGTTGCAAGAATTAGTTCCAGCCTTCCAAGGTATTGCTATGCGCCTAGTGCCAAATGCAATACCTGCATTGGATTGCCCGGTTTTGTTCCCTTATGCACCTAACGCTGTAATTCTGGGTTTCCTATCAACAACTGTAGGTTCGGTGATCGGTATGTTGTTGTTCCCTATGTTTGGGTTGGCAATGATACTACCAGGGCTTCTGACTAATTTCTTCGCAGGTGGTACAGCGGGTATTTTTGGCAACGCAATGGGTGGTCGTCGCGGCGCAATCATAGGCGGTGTAGTTCACGGCCTATTCATTACTTTCCTACCAGCAATTCTAATCCCTTTACTAGAAACTTACGGCTTCGTGGGTGTGACATTTAGTGATTCTGATGTAATCGCATCAGGTCTTCTACTGGGTCATGCATTTAACGGCAACTGGATGTTCGTAGCAAGCTTCGTAGGCTTTGTAGCGGCAATCACTTGGTATGTAAACAAAAACCTTAAAACTGAAAAAACTGAACAGGCGGAGTTAAACAATGCATAATTTTAAAGAAATAGAAGTCATTGCAAGAGAGCGCGGATTTAATGCTGTTGGTTCATTCAATCTCCATTGTATTGAGATGTTACCAGCTTATTTTGAGGCAGCAATGGATACAAACTCACCTTTAATGATCCAAATTTCAACGGGTACGGCTCAGTACCTTGGGTATGACTTGTTGGTGGCGTCAATTGTCGCCTTAGCTAAAGAGCATAATGTGCCTACGTGCCTCCATTTGGACCACTGCTCAAATCTTGATGATATTAAACTGGCTATCGATAAGGGTTTTACTAGTGTCATGTACGACGGTTCTCACCTCTCGTTGGCTGAAAACATAGCTAATACAAATATCATTATTGAGTACGCTCATCCTAAAAATGTGAGCGTAGAAGCTGAACTCGGTGCAATCGGGGGAGCAGAAGATGGTAAACAAGTCGCAGATGAAGACATTGCATTTACAAAGCTATCTGATGCCCTTGAGTTTGTAGATAAGTCTAAAGTCGATATGTTAGCCGTCAGTATTGGTACTGTTCATGGTTCATACACGGCAAAGACCAATATTCAACGAGACCTATTGATCGAACTGTCTGAGAAGACGAAAGTGCCTTTAGTTCTTCATGGTGGAACAGGTGTCTCGGATGAAGATATGCGATTTGTCGTACGCAATGGTATGGATAAAGTAAATGTTGGCACTGAAATGAATGTTCAGTGGGTTAAACACTGCCAAGACACTCATGCGAGTGGCAAAGTGCATGATTCAGTGCGAAAGTTCTTCATTCCAGCACGAAACGCTGTACGTCAAGTTATTGCTGAAAAGATTCGTCTTTTCCAGTAGTGGTTTGAACATCCCTGCTGGGAAACCAGCAGGGTATTTAGGAGTCGGTATGAGTATATTATCCAAACTATTTGGGCGTAAAAACCCAGTAGAGCCCGTTGATGAAACGCAAGCTACAGAGCTTGATATAGAGATCAAGCAGTTAGAAACCATGCTTGAGCAAGATACTTCCAACGTACAAGTTCAACAAGCCCTTGTTGCAAAATACAGCAAGGCAGCTTCGGTATTTGCTCAAGCGCCAACGTATCGAGATAGAGTGGATGATGTGTTTACTCGAATGAATGAACTACGAAATATAGCTAGAACGAATTTTTAATCGGAGGGCTGGATGTTAAAAAAACTATTGTTAGAGGCAGATGCGGTGCAACTTCAAGTCGATGAGCCGGATTGGGAAAAAGCTTTGCAGGTAGCCGCGGTTCCTCTTGTCACGAATGGCACCATCTCATCGAAGTACTTAGATGCCATCATCACTGGTACAAAAGATTTAGGCGCATACTACGTCTTCGAAGACGAAAAGTTTGCTCTGCCTCATGCAAGACCAGAAGAGGGCGCAAATAAGCTCGGTTTTAGCCTAGTAACGTTGAAGAACCCGATCTCAATAAACGGTAGCCCTGATGTCAATATCATCATCATGCTCTCTGCAGTTGATAGTCATAGTCATATTGAGGAAGGCCTGAAGCCCATCTTCGAGGCATTAATGGAACCGTCAGTACGAGAGCAGATAGCTTCGGCCAAAGAAAAAGAAGAGGTTTTAGCTCTATTATGAAGAAAGTCATCATTGTTAATGGAATCCCCGCTTCAGGTAAAAGTACTGTAGCAGCGAAGATAGCAACGCACTTCGGCTGGCCTTACCTCTCAATTGATACCATCAAAGAACCGTTTATGGATTTGCATGTAGCCATTGATCGAGAATTTAACAGGGAGCTTAGTAAAGCAGCTTACAAAGCTATCTGGGACACAGTCGCGAGTGCTCCAGATGACTGCATATATGTAATTGATGCGTGGTTTGGGTTTCAATCCCGAGAATTACTAGAGAGCTATGTCAAGCAATCTGATGTAGTTGAGATCATCGAGGTCTGGAATAGTATTTCACCTGAGCTAGTTGCTGATAGATATCGTTCCCGGTTGTACCTTCGCAAAGAAGGTCACCCAGGTGAAGAGTACATTCCGGAGTTAATGGCGTTGGCTGAGAGGGCATCACCAATGAATATTGGAAAGGTTTACTGTATAGATCAAGATACAGGTAGTGAAATTCAAGAGGTGCTTGCTGCCCTTGCCTCCCGGCCAGGCTCCTTAAAGGAGTCATCGTTGGTCGATCTGCCTATGGCGAGATGAATCCTGTCTGTAGTGGTTTAATGATCACGGTATCTCAATAGAAATATCCGCCTTCTAATAAGAAGGCGGTTTGGCTTTATAATTCCTTAGAAGGGGGCGTCCGCGCTATCAGTTCTTCAATAATTGCAGTTGTTGTTCATACCCTATGTTCTGTTTATCTTGATGTCGTACATTGATCTGTTCCATCAATACTGGGCGCGATGGCAAGCGACTTTCCCAAACCCGCCACTATTCAACGATCGCTAATGTTCGATTTTTGAAACTTATAGGGTTTTGTGTGCTCCCACCAATCAGCCCCAACAGAATCTTGAGTACCATAGGTTTGCGGTAGCGCCGCGATATCAGCATTTAATGCATCAACGTCGATACTCTCTACATCTGTACTGAAGCCTAACCAATGCGCGTACTCACTTGGTACTGTATTCCACTTGTAACGGCTTCCGTCTTCATCGTACACACCACTCACTCTCGCAGTCGAAAGCGTCATGTTTTGGCCATCAGCAGCATCACTCAAACTAACCTCATTACACTCCAATTCACTAAGATCATAGAACGATGATTTGTTATCCATACCGTATTGGTTGTCAGTGCCAGTTACCTTTGAAAGTAAGGTTTCTGACTTACTGCAAATGTAATCATCAAAGCTTGGATCGGAACTCATGTTGCGGTATTCATTCACATAGCCCACCGTACCAAAGTCAGTGATACTGTCTTCTTGCAGGTAGTTTCTAATCAAACGTTCGGGTAGCCAGTTATTACCTACCGCATAGACGGATTCAGACCAGAAGCTACCTTGACGTATGGAAATCGATTTGTACCATAACTGTTCATCATCTTGGCGTTGCCAGTCCGTTGGATCGTTAAGGTAGTGAGCCACGTTGATATGTGCATAAGGGTACTGAAGCGATAATTCATAAGTCTCTTCAAATGAAAGTTGAATGGATGCCATAAGCTGCTCAGCAATATCGTAGACCGCACTGTTACCATCCGCTATGTAATCACTCCACAGCTCTTCCTCTGAGATATTGAAATGCCAAACTAAATCCCCCGCTACGTTACGCATGGCGTCTTTTATGGCATTGCGGACTGGTTCATTGTCTTTCACTAATCCACAGCTATACGCTGCGCCTTGCTCTCTTTCAACCGTCTGTTTCGCTGACTCCCACAACATTGTGGTGAGTGGCGTAATGTTAACGGAGCCATTCGCTACCTCTTCAGGCAACGTGAACGCTGGTGGCAGGTTAAGTACATATGCTTGAGTTACTTCCCCTAAGTCCTCATCAATAGCTCCGACAGGCACATCTACGATCACTGGGACGTATTCAAGACAGGCTTGTTGCTCTTCTGTGATGTCACCTTCAATAGTGAACACACCACCAGCCTCAGTGATAGCCGATGGCTCATCAGGATCGACAACACCATTTGAATTAAAATCATAATGAACCGTGGCACCAACGATATAGCCGTCAATAGCACGACCGGATAACAACGTAGAGTTGGATGGTTGTGAAGGCTCAGATGAGCCACCACCGCCGCAACCAGCAAGGGTTGCACTAGCAATAAGCGCAGAAACTAACGTCTTTTTCATAGGAAATTCCTTTTTATTAATAGATTGGTTTGCAGGGATAAATGCATAGAAAACAAAAGCGGCTTACTTTCGTAAACCGCTAATGGTGGGTATTAAACGTGTGGTATTAGCAAGAACATCGGCATGGAGGCATATCGCAAATGTCACAAGTTGAACTGTGGCTACCTCCGCAATATTCACAGCTGAATGAAGCTAGGCAACGGTGCTTGTTAAGTAATGGTCGAATCGCTTTAATGGTCATGAACTTCTCTCCCCGTCTATGTCATAGTGGTTCACATAGAAAGACGGCAACCCTATGTGACATCCCTGTTTGTTGTCAGGTTATCAATAGGTTGGGCATCTGGTGTCGCATAAGGCTGTACTAAGTGAGACCGCTATCGCTATTTAGAGAAGTGGTTTGAAGTT
>NZ_JBFRTQ010000047.1:50804-77165 GCF_041474195.1 Vibrio sp. 10N.222.52.C3
GGGGGGGGGGGGACTGACGGCGGTATAGGTTGTTGTTCTACAAAGGTGATGTGGGTTTTATGTGCTTCTAGCCATGCCACTAACGGTGGTGTATTAGAAACCGTAACAGTGATGTGTAAATATGTATCGAACTCAGAGATACGTTGGTCGTTGGAAAGTGGTGTTTGGTAGAGATGTTCACCAGCTTGTTTAGTAATAGTGAATTCGAGTGTATAACGCTCATACTCTGTATTGGTGTATCCCGATGCTGAGTGTTGTAAGTCAAAATCTTGTGGGTAAGCAAACGTGAAGGTTGATAGTGTGACCTTGTGAATATGGCTGACATCAACAAAAGTAGCGTCTTTATTTCCCTTCTGGCGGTACACCAATATCAATGTATTACTTTGTTGTACAAGACCTAATGGCATGACATCTTTTCTGTGTTGCCCCTCTTCAGAGTAATAGTGCAAGTTTAACCAACGATTGTGGTAGAACCCTTGACTGATAGCTGCGTAAGCATCAGGGCAGATATTACGCCTTAGTTCATAAGTGCCGAATAAATCGATTTTTCGTAACCATTGAGACTCTTTTGAGTCCTGAGCTAAGGATTCTAATCGGTAGTTAGCATCTTCAAATAACGACTGAAGAGTATGAGATATATGAGAAGGGATTAAATAATGTATGTGAGACTCAGCCAGACACAACAGTAGTGCTTCTTGAGTACCAGAGCCAACAAGAGATTTGGCTTGCTTTCGTTGGTACCCATAAGGTTTGTCACGAGTATCTCGGTCAATATCAAAATACTCAAGTAACACATCAAGGTTACGTTGAATCGTTCGAATATCTCTATCAATACCTATCTCCTGAAGCTGTGCTTTGAGCTCAGAGGCCGTGACTTTGTGCCAATACGGTATGCGCTTGTATAACTCAAGTGCTAATACCATATGCTGGCGAGTGCTCACATGAGTAGATTTACTCATCGTGCACACCTTTAGCGAAGTGGAGCAAAATAGAGGTGACGGTATAACGATGTTGGAACAAGTCACTCTCACTCGGTTGATAGCAAGAGACGAAGCTCTTCACGCTAGGCTTTAAGGTGAGTTGATTGTATGAGTAGCTTGGGCATCTGGTGTCGGATGAAAGCGTACAATTGAAATTAATTGAATAATCGAGGTGGGCATGATGAACTCCTATGTTGGTGGATACATAGAAGTGATATGTGTTTGAAATATATTAGATTAGAAGTAAATACGATCAGTTGATAATGAAAATCATTAGTGTTAATGGTTTTTGGTTGGGATACGAAATTGCACCATCATAGCTAGTGCCGTACCCCAAGCCGTACCCAGAGTTGATTTTCAGGTAGTGGAATTTATGTAACTATTTATTTTTTAAGTTCTAATAGCACACCTGCTTCCATGTGGTGCGTGTAAGGGAACTGGTCAAACAGAGCAAAACGAGTGATGTCGTGCGTTTCGCTTAGGATGTCTAGGTTCTCTTTCAATGTTTCAGGGTTACAAGAGATGTACATGATACGCTCGTAGCCTTGAACCATCTTACAAGTATCAACATCCATGCCTGAACGCGGTGGATCAACAAAGATAGTGTTGCAGTTGTAGCTCTTAAGATCGATGTTCGCTTGCTGTAGACGACGGAACTCACGCTTGCCTTCCATTGCTACAGTAAAATCTTCTGCAGACATACGGATGATCTGAACATTTTCAATGTTGTTCGCAGCGATGTTGTATTGCGCAGATTCTACTGACGGTTTCGCCAGTTCAGTTGCCAGTACACGCTCGAAGTTTTGTGCTAGCGCTAATGAGAAGTTACCGTTACCACAGTAAAGCTCAAGCAAGTCGCCTTTGCTGTCTTGAGTACAGTCGACAGCCCATTCCAACATTTTCTCTGCTACTTTGCCGTTTGGTTGAGTAAAGCTGTTTTCTACTTGTTGGTAGATGTAGCTGTCACCATTCACGTCTAGCTTTTCAATGACGTAGTCGCGGTCTAGTACGATTTTCATCTTACGCGCACGGCCAATCAGGTTTAGGTTAAAACCTTCATCGTTTAATTGCTGCTTAAGTGCTTTAGCATCTTGAATCCACTGTTCACCTAATTGGCGATGGTAAAGCAGTGACACCAAAATCTCGCCGCTTAATGTAGAAAGGAAATCTACTTGGAATAGCTTATGGCGTAGAGAGTGGTTGTCCTTCATTGCATCTGTTAATAGAGGCATTAGGTCATTGATAAGACGGCTAGCTGCAGGGAACTGGTCTACGCGGTATTTTTCTTTAGTCTCTTGATTGAACATGACGTAATACATATCGTCACCTTCATGCCACACGCGGAACTCAGCACGCATGCGGTAGTGTTGTTCTGGAGATTCATACACTTCCAGTTCAGGCACATCATATTCTGAGAACATTTCTGTAAGACGCTCTGTCTTTTCTGCCAGTTGTTCTTGGTAGCGTTGCGGGTTTACATCTAAATTCGCCATTGTTATGCCTTTTGCTGTCGTGCTTTTAAATCAAGAGCGCAGATTTTATTCAATCACAGGCGCTTGTCCAGTGTTGAGAGCCATTCAATGTAAATCGACCATGAAAACTATAGCTTATAACTATCTTAGACTAGACAAATGATTCATAGGTCAATACTATCTTCGGCAAGCTGGTGTCATTTAGATGTATAGATGGCTGAAGAGGGAATCTGGTGTAAATCCAGAACTGACGCGCAGCGGTAAAAGAGAACGAGTATTCATAAGACACTGCAAATAGCTTTTTGTGGGAAGTCGAATATCAGGTAACCATAAGGTTGTGCTCTTGAGTCCGAATACCTGCCAGCGGCTAAACCATGACATGTGGTTTGGTAGGAATTTACGCGATTTAGGATCACAACATGAACAAATCCCTTTTAGCGGTTGCTGTAGCATCGCTGCTTTCACCTATCTCCAATTTACACGCCCAACAAGCATCTGCCGACGAAACCATGGTGGTTACGGCTAACCGTTTTGAGCAAAGCACGGAAAGTGTTGTCGCTCAAGTTGAAGTAGTAACACGCCAAGATATCGATCGAATTCAAGCTAAGTCTCTAACAGATGTGTTTAGACGATTGACGGGTATTCAGGTTTCACAAAATGGAGGCCGAGGACAGCAAGCTTCGATCTTTGTTCGTGGTGCTAACTCTGATCAAGTGCTTGTTCTCATTGATGGTATTCGTTTTGCGCGAGCTGCAAAGGGTGGTGTCGATTTTAGCCAGTTACCAATTACATTCGTTGACCGAGTGGAATACGTTCGAGGAGCTCGTGCCGCTATGTATGGCTCAGAAGCTATCGGCGGTGTTATCAACATTATTACTGTTGCAAACTCTGACAATGAAAAAACGGCAGTTAGTGCAGGTTTAGGAAGCTTAGATTACCAAGAGCTGAGCTTTGTTAGTGGTACTAAGGTCGGTGAAAATGGTCACTTGAACGTATCTGTTGGTTACGATTCTGATGAAGGCTATAACGTTCACCCCATGCCCGGAGTAAACGATGGCGACCGTCATGGGTTTGAATCACGTAATGCTTTGATTGGGTACGTACATAACTTCGACCAACAGTGGAGTGGCTTTGCGAACTTCCGCATGTTTGAAACCATTTCTCAATATGATGGTTCGTATGTTGATTTTAATACCGGTAACCCAGTCCATTCTTACAAAGAAGCTGAAGTTCAAAATTCGACCTTTGCTACTGGTGTTAAATATAGTGGCAGTGAACTTAAGTCTGATTTCTTAGTTAACTATCAGAATCAAGATAACTGGAACTACGAACAGTCTTTAGGCAAGAACTCAGCGTCAGCAACATCTGATGAGCTTGAACAGCTAAATGTTCAATGGGTGAATTCATACAAACTAACGTCGTCACTGACTCTTAGTGGTGGTGTAGATTGGCGTGATGAGGCTTATATTGTTAAGCCTTCGAATACTGAATACGACAGAACGAATGTTGCGTACTTCGCTGCATTAAACGCAGATGCGGATAAAGTGTTCGGAGAACTGAGTCTTCGTGTTGATGACAATGAGCAGTTTGGTACAGAAACTACTTACAACACAGGGTTAGGCTATCGTTATGCTGAGTGGCTTGTTGTAAAAGCAGCTTATGGCACATCCTTCAAAGCACCTAACTTGTATCAACTATATAGCTACTACGGTAATGCACAGTTAGAAGCTGAAAAGGCAGATTCATTTGAACTGACTTTTGGTGGCTTAATCAAGGATGTTGATTGGTCGATTACTGGCTATGACACGAACGTCGAAGACTTAATTGATTACAACTACGCGACAAGCAAGTACTACAATACCGATGGCGAAAGCCAATTACGTGGTGTGGAAATGGTCGTTGGATTTGATACTAGCTTTATTAACCACCAAGTGAGCGCTAATTTCCAAGACCCAGAAGATCAATCTGGTGAGCAACTGATACGCCGAGCTAAGAAGATTTACAAGTATAATGCAGTGGCTAGTTTCGATGATGTTGATGTTTCATTAGGTTTCCAATATGTAGGTGAGAGACCGGACTTCTCTGAAGATCTCGCAGCGTATAGCTTGTTTGATGTTTCAGTGAACTACTATGCGAATGAAAACCTTACTTTAAATGGTCGAGTGGATAACTTAACTGACGAAGAGTACGAGACTGCTGGTGGATACCCATCACCAGAGCGTACATATTACGTGAATGCTACTTACCAATTCTAATTATCACCTAAACCGCCTTCGGGCGGTTTTTTCTTATTGGGTATATCAATGAAAAAGAAAGTCGTCATAAGTTGGTCGTCAGGCAATTAAGTGTAATCTTTAATCTGTAAATACATTATTTTCATTAAACTCTTAAGTATCAATGCCTTAATCATTTTGTGATAGTTAATATCATTAACTGGTTTTTACTGGCTAACTGTACTAGTAGTTAATGTGTGTAAACTTTTTTGTAAAGGCAGATTATGCAAGTAAAACTCCACATATATCAAATAGGGGGGAAAACCCGAGTATCCCTTGTTAATAGTAGTTACCTTCCAGATTACTCCCTTTGTAATCATCTGTATCAAAGTTACGGAAATGACGCTATCAACACTCAAATATCAGTCGCACATGATTTAAGATTTTTCTTTGAATGGTTAGATCATGAGGGTATTGATATTGAACAACGAATATCTACAGGTGAGATGCTGCAGGCAGAAGAAGTTAGACGCTTTACTCAAAGTACGAAGTTTACTTTCAAAGGCATAACTGATCATAAAGAAGTTGCTTCTTTCCGGTTATCAAACAAGGCGATTAATAACCTTATTCATTCCACTAAGACGGTTTCGTCGATTGTAGTCCCTCCAACGACAAATAATCGCATTCGCAGGTCTCTTGCTTTTCTAGAGTATTTATACCTAGAGCACCACAGTACTGGGCACGTACCAACTTATATCGAAAAACGCTTTTCTGATATGAAGTCGGTCATGTTGCTTGGTATTCGGCGTGATACGGAGCTTCGGACATTGAATGGTGATCCTGAAATATCCGTCATTCCAGATAAGGCTTTCTACAAACTATTAGATATCATTCAACCAAATCATCCCAGTAATCCTTTTAAGCACTCTCAGTGGCGTAATGCGTTGATAGTTCTTCTCCTAGCTCAAGTCGGTGAGAGAAAGGGAGCAATTCTAAAGTTGAAAATATCAGATTGTGATTTCACAGGTACATGTACAAAAATTTATGTACGAAGAACACCTAATGATTTGACTGACCCAAGGAAAGATAAACCTAGCCAGAAGACTCGAGAACACACCGCATATGTAGATAAAGAAACGATGTTGGAGTTGAAAAGTTACATTGCAAACAAACGGAAAACATATATTGGCGCAGAACGTCACGAGTTCGTTTTTATCTCAGAGATGGCAACACAAGGAGAAAGTGGGGATCCGTTATCAATTTCGTCTGTGAATTATATTTTGAGAAGGTTGTCAGAGGTCATTGGTTTTCAAGTTACGCCTCATAAACTTAGACACAAATGGAATGAATTATTAGATGATATCAAAGATGGGGATGAGAGTGTTTCACCTGATTACCTTGAGAAAGTGCGTAAGTATCAAATGGGATGGTCGGAAAATAGCCAGATGCCAGCCCTATACAACAGATATAAAATCATCAAAAAAGCACAAGGATATCAGTATCAATTGCAAGAAAAACTATTGTCGGTAACTAGCCATGACTCTTAATCATTCTCTCGCAATCAATCTAGAAGATTTAAAAAGGGAATATGCAAGAAAAGCTGAGTTTACATCCTACGAAAACGTGCCGTTCAATATGTTTGATAATTCTTGGGAACTAGCTATAGGTCGTCATACCTCATTGAGCTGGGTAGATCAGTTATTTCTTAACGTAGATGATAACTTAGCTATCAGATATTGCTTAGCTCAAGAAGCCACCTACGGAAAGATATCTACGGTGAGGGGGAAAATCGTAGCTATCAAGAAATTGAATGCAAGTAGTCTAAGAGTAGGGGATGTTGAGTCGGCTTTCTTCAATTTACCGTTAAGTTATAAGAAGCGAGTTAAGAAGATAATAGAAAGGCTAGCTGCTTTTGATAATAAGTATGAGCCACTATTAACGATCTTAAAAGATAAGTCTTTTGGTAATGATTCGCGTAAGGTTTTTGACCCTGACAAAGGTGCTCTTACTGATTACGAGTTTACAGATTTCGCTATAAAAATGAATGAGTATTCAAGTGCTATTTTTCATTCGGATTCACAAGTATCTGAACTCTCAGTATTTATTACAGCTCGATTTCAACAGCTCTATCAAAAGCGCTTAGCGCAAGTTGTTTTATTAAAAGTAGGTGATTTTGAACTTAGAGTCGATGACTTTATTGATGGTGAAGAACTGAGAGTCACTATGCCTGTGAGGATAAATGATGAAGTTAGTGAGTCGGAAATTTCAGTTAGAGTACCGTCGGCAAAACAGCACGAAGATCTGTTTAGGCGTAGTTTTGAAATCAGTTCGATTAGGATTACTGGCCGATTTCTATTTGAGTTATCCAATTACCTTTCAAAATACCAAAAATTTATGAGAGAGCTCTTTGAGCGACAAGGATATTCTTTGTCTAAGGAGGAATTCAGTCAAGTATTTTCATGTTTGCCTTTAATTCCAACAACAGCATTGTATAGCACTGACTTTAAAGAATATATTTATGATAACCGGACCCTTATAGAATCGTTTTCAACAGATGGTAAGGGCTTTGTATATGTATCGGAAGCTTTAGAGGGTAGGGTTAGGCGGTTTTTTAAACTACTCAATGTAGGCAGTGATCGTGCTCCACAAGGTTCCTTTTCCTTGGGTAATAATCGTCTGAGGCATACACGAGCAGTAAAAATGGTAGTAGATGGATTATCTCGAAATGAGATAGCTGTTTCACTAGGTAATACTCCTAAGGCAGCTTCAGTTTACATTGACATGGCGGATGAGATTCGAGCGAAAATTGATTCTCACTTATCTAATTATACTTTTTTAGCTGATGCATTTAGTGGAAACATTACGTCTTCGATAGATAACAATGAGATTGCAATTGAAAGTGAAAGTGGCCAGTTAGGTAAAAGCGCAGAGTTAAAGGTTTGTCTCACATGTGAAAAGGCTCCCCCCACTGGTTGTTATGGTTGTCCTTCTTTTCGTCCTCTTGTTGATGCAGACCACTTGTCTCAGCTTTTATCCGTACAAGCAAGATATGATGCTCAAATAGAACAAGGGGTTCCAGCTAAGGTGCTGTCGGCCTTATTCCATCGAATTTTAGCGATCAAGGCTACTATACAAGCATGCGAAGACGTTAAGGCTTCTATTGGGGATATATTATGATCAACCGTTTTGAAAGTAACATTCGAGACTTTATCTCTCAGAAGAAAGCTATCCCTCTGACGTTTATGAAAGATCGGCATGGAGCTATTGAGTGGGAGGGAAGATACTTTGTGTTCGAGAATCTAGCTGTTGTATTTGTTAATACCTTAAAAATAGGTGACCAACGAATTTCTCGAACAAGTAAATTTAGTGATGATGATTACTTGTCTGAATATTACTCGAATTATTTAAAGGCAGTCGCATTGCAGTTTGGGATGAGGGAAAGTCAGCCTAAATCGAACATTAATTGGATTGTTACTTTTCGATTTATACTTTCATTCCTAGAGAATGAAAAATTATTAGTTTCTGACATAAGCACCAAGCTGGTTGGAGACTTGTTTAATCTTGAGAAAGTTTCCAAACTCTCAGATAAATTCAAATCAATGATGAAAGGGTGTTTCGAGTGGATGATAAAGGAACAACATTGCACCCCAAGTCTTAGACTTCCTAATGTGAACTATAAGGAAAATATAGAAAATGCGGTTAGTCGTAGTAAAAGTCGATTGCCAGACAAAAAATCTGTATTGGCAGCGGGACGAATCTTTAACGAGATAATACCGAACGAAAAAGGGGCGATTGATTGCTATACAGATATCAGAAGGCAGTTTGTTGCTGGAATGCTTTCTATCAGCTTTTCATCACCAAACCGAGCAGCCGCTGAGCAGCTGTATCTAGCTAATCAGGAGCTAAAATCAAAGCCTGTTAAAGGGGGAGATGGGGTAAAGACAACTGTATATATGTTGGATTGGCAAGGTTCAAAAGGATTTTCAAATTGGCAAAAACACATGTTTAATCAAATGGCTCCAATGTTGAGAAGAACGTTAAACTTCTTCAATAAAGCATGTGAGCCAGCAAGAATTTTGTGCCGATTCTTTGAAGCCCCCCAAGCGCCCTTGAAAGTAATCATAGGTAAATACAGTGTTAAGGGTAAACCTGTATGTTTAGAGCGAGCAACGACTTTATGGGAACTTGGAGGAATACTTGGGTTTTATGAGAGGTTTGAGCAAGGAAATAGGTTGAAAATTCAAAATATTGAAGGTTTTCCTTATCATATGGATCCAAATCGGATATTGAACTTAGAAGAAAAGTTATCTTTTTTGCAAAGAAAGCTAGGTAAGTATCCAAGCTCTAATACTGCTATAGATAAGGCTCTTCCAGTTGAGTTGCGAGGCACTCAAACACTGCAGCAACTACAAAGTTCTTTTATTAGGTACGTTAAGAGGGTTGTTCCGCAGTTTCCTTATCGTCAGCATCTTAATGGTAATTCTGTGCATTTAGCTCAAGCTCTTTTTGTTTTTACGGGAGCTCAGGTTTATTCATCTTCAGGGAAGTCTCTGTCGAATAGTGTTTTTATGATCGAGCCGTATAACCTGAGCTCAATGTATAATTATCTTTTGCATGAGTACTTTACGAAGTCCGGTTACGATGAAAGCTTCTCTATGACAGCCCATCAACCGCGTCATTTCATGAATACCATGTGCCAAGAGGTTGGGTTGTCTGATGAGATTATTGCGGAGTTTTCTGGGCGTAAAAATGTCACATCAAATGCAGTTTATAACCATCAAACAGAAGAAGAACGGCATGCTCAGATTGTTGACTTACATGGTGGTCCGTCATTTGAAGTTAACGTAATAACTGCTGCTGAGTATACTAATTTGGTTGGGCGAGCTGCTGCAGATACTGGAGTCGGCCTTTGCCTTCAGAGCTTAACGGAGAGCCCGTGTACATTCTTTAATGATTTTGAGGAAAATTGTATCGGGTGTTCTAAGAGTGCCTATTGCAAGGGAGATCAATCTTCATTGATAAAAATGCAGAAGGATTTATTGATACAAGAGGCAAGGTTATCAGACTCGTCCTTGAATAAGAACTTGTCGATAAACCTAATCTCACAACGTTGGTTTAAGCTCCATTTTTCAAAAGTCGAGAGATATAAAGCTCTGATCGATTTGATGCAAGATGATGAGATACCTGATGGTTCGTTAATCCGACCGTTAGGTTCTAGTCTAGGATTTTCTGTCATTGATTTGAAGAATAAAAATCGCGTATTAAGGGAGGTTACTTTAAGTAATCCATCTCGTAAATTACAAGAGATGATAGATTCATCTGTCGTTGTTCAGCCAAAAAAAGAGACAGGGTTACAGCGCTTATTCGATGAGTTTGATTTATGAAAAAAAATATAAACGAAGCTTTAACTAACAAACAAATAAATGATATTTGTCGTGTCATTACTCTGTGGGAGAGCAAATTGACATGGCAGAGATTAGTGGAAGTCATCAAGCGTGAGTGCGGCTTTTATATATCAAGACAGTCTCTTTCAAGTTATATCAGCATAAAAAAAGAATATGATTTAAAAAAGAAAGAGTTAAGAGGCATCGTCACGACGCGTTCGGATTTGGTCGATAAAGATCAGGCAGCTCTGATTCATAAGGTGGAGCGCCTGGAAGCTCAAGTGAGACAGTTGACAAAGGAGCGCAATTTGCAATTGGAAACGCTTGAGCGAATTTTCTTAAATGCATCTGAAATGCCTAACGTTGGCCGGCAGGGCTTGAGACAGCTCTTGGAGCCTAGAGAAGAAAACACTTAGTTGCTCTAAAGCTAAAAGTGTTTTGGTATTTCTAACAGAATGGAAAGAGATTATAGATTCATTCTTCAACTGGTTTGGATCTTTCCATTTTTTCAATTAGCTCTCTTTTATCATTGTCACTCATTTCTGCAATCAAGCAAACAAGCTTCGCAGAACACTCGTCTTCGCAAAAGAAATAGCTTAAAGGCACACCCAGCTCGTCAGCCATTTTCTTCAATGTACTGATATCCGGTGTATGCTTTCCTTTCTCGTACTGATTCATTCGCGCACTAGCCGAACTTTCATCGATACCAATGCGCACTCCCAATTCTTTTTGGGAGATCTTTGCTTTTTTGCGTACCTCTTTGAGCCGCATTGGAATAGGGTTGTCGATCGACATTTATGATTCATACTAATTGGCTCTATGTGACTAAGATTTTCTTAGTTTTACTGATTTCTGTATACTAAGCAATCCTTAGTATTTTGATTGGTATAACTGGTACATGAAACGTTCTATAAAAATCAGTGCATTAATGCACAAGTTGTTGATTGAAAAAAGAATGGATGGCTTTTCTGTTATAGAGGCAAGGGACGTCTCATTAAATGATGGATGTGGAACACAGAATCTTGATGAAGCTCGGAAGAAGGTTTATCGCCAAATATGGCAATATCAACAAAGGGGTTGGCTTCGAAGCGAGGGTGAAGGAAGGAACAAAAGGTATTTTCAAACCGAACAATTTATAGAACTTGAAGTTGTGCCTCGGAGAAAATCTGAACGTGAAATTTCGGTAAAGCAATCTACGTCGGATTACTCTGTGCTATTCCGAGAGAGCAACGAATACAAAGGTGAATTGGAGATCGTGCTTGGTGAAATAGATGAATACCATTCATTAAAATGTCGCTTCCCTGAACTTGAGAGTCGGTTAGTTCCACTGTTACAGCAAGCAAGAGAACGTTCAGCACACTTGCTTGGGAAGATGAATGGGCTAGAGAATGTTCTTAAAACTCTATCTGAGAGCGACCAACCGTGTTAAGACAGTGGCAGGTAGAATGTTCTGAGAAAGCGTTACAGAAATTTAGGGAAAATCAACAGCACTTCTTCTGCCAAGCAACTCCTGGCGCTGGTAAAACTGTGCTCGCTGCAACAGTTGCATCAAGGTTGCTTAACGAAGGTCTGGTTGATCTTGTATTGTGCTTTTCTCCATCTTTAACGGTTTCTGATGGAATTAAAAGAACCTTTTCTCAGGTTCTGAATTGCACTTTTAATGGCGGATTAGGCTCTATTGGGCAGTCGTTAACATATCAATCTATTCAATTCCTTAATGATGATTTTTGGAAGGCGTTACGTAACCATCGAGTATTTGTTGTATTTGATGAGATCCACCATTGCTCTGGGTCTGAACTTGAAAATGCGAACGTTTGGGGCCAGCAAGTACTTACTAAGATTCAAGGGCTCGCGACCTACACACTTGCTATGTCAGGTACTCCATGGCGTTCAGACTCTCTACCAATAGTAATGTCTGAATATAGTGACCCTGAAGGTCAAATCCTCGTTGATTATCAATACACCTTAAAGCAAGCAATTGTCGATAAGGTTTGCCGATCTCCAAAGTTGGTGTTGGTTGATAACGAACACCTTTCAGTGACCAGTGATGAGAAAGTTGAATCGTTTTCTTCAATCTTAGAAATGCTAAAGCAAACAAAAACTTCATATCAAAGTGTCATACATAACCAAGAAGCTATGGAGTACCTACTTGGGCTCGGTTGTAAAAAGCTCACAGAAATCCGCACCCAATCGCCAGGCGCAGGAGGTTTAGTTGTTGCTTCATCCGTTCAGCATGCGAAATCAATTCAGAAGATACTCGTTCAAAAGTACGATCAAACAGTCTCAATAGTTACTTACCGTCATGAAGAGCCTTTAACTGAAATAGAACGTTATCGTCAAAGTGATGTTCAATGGATTGTCAGCGTAGGGATGATCAGCGAAGGAACTGATATCCCTCGGCTTCAAGTTTGTTGCCATATGAGCTCTGTTAAAACCGAGCTGTATTTTCGACAGGTCCTTGGACGCATCCTTAGAGTCAATGAGGCCGCAAACCAACAAGCGTGGCTATTTACTTTTGCAGAGCAAAGCCTGATAGAGTTTTCTGAGCGGATTGAACAAGACATTCCTGACTCTTGTATGTTTGCAAAAATAGAGAGATTGATAGAGTTTGAGTTAGGATCTCAACGTACTTGCCTAACTGGTCATGGTCTTTTAGAAGAACGAGCAAAAGTGAACTCAAAGTTGGTTTGGAGTAGCGCTATCAGCACCGGATTTAACTCAACCGGATCTCTTAGTACACTCGATGAACTTCGATTGGGAGCTTTTAAGCAGCGCGTAATCTCAGCCTTTCTAGCCGCTCCGTAGTTTAAAAATGATCTATGCACTCTAGTACAATGCTTATTTCAGTTACAATACCGCTAACTAAACTATATGTAACTGAACTCTCATGATTGAACAATCTCAACAAGAATTAACCCGACAAGTATGGCAGATAGCGAATCACTTACGTGGTTACGTGCGTGAAGATGAATTTCGTGACTACATTTTAGGATTGATTTTTTATAAATATCTGTCAGATAAAATAAATGATTACGCTAATGATTTCCTTTCGGAAGATGGGCTTCATTTTGCTCAAATCGATGAGAAAAGTGAAGATGGAAGGGAGTATCTAGAGGAAGTTCGTGAAGAAGCGCGTCATAAATTGGGTTATTTTTGCAAGCCTTCTCAACTGTTTCATGTACTAGCAGAAGCAGGCACTAAAGGTGACTTTATTCTTGACGACGTTCATCAGGCTCTACGTGACATAGAAAAGAGCACTGTCGGGACCGTCAGTGAAGAAGACTTTTGTGGTTTGTTTGATGGTTTAGACCTTACATCCATCCGTTTGGGTCGGTCAGAAAAGGCTCGTAATGAACTGATATCTTTAACTCTTGGGCATATAGGCAACATTAATTTCGAAATTAATGATTATGATGTTTTAGGTGATGCTTACGAATATTTGATCGGGATGTTTGCCGCAGGTTCAGGAAAAAAAGCTGGTGAGTTCTATACGCCTCAGATGTTATCAAAATTAGTCGCTAGGCTAGCAACTGTAGGAAATGACAATATAGATACGGTCTATGACCCGACTTGTGGCTCTGGTTCGTTACTCATTCAAGCGGCTCAAGAATCAAAAAATATCGATGTCAGGTGTTACGGGCAAGAGCAAAACCCTAGCACATATAATTTAGCGCGTATGAATATGATTATGCATGGGTTTGATTATAGGTGCTTTGATATTCAAAACGATGATACTTTACACGCCCCACAGCATTTAGACCGCCGTTTTGATGTTATTGTTGCTAACCCTCCATTTTCGATGAACTGGTTACCTACTTCTCTCGATATTTCGGACCCACGGTTTGTAGAGCCTGGAAAACTAGCACCGAAAGCTAAAGCAGATTACGCATTTATTCAACATATGCTCTACCAACTGAATGAGAACGGTACAATGGCTGTAGTTATGCCTCATGGCGTATTATTTAGAACTGCAGCCGAAGGTTATATTCGTCAATTCCTGATAAAGGATAAGAACTACTTGGATATGGTGATTGGTTTGCCTTCCAATATCGTTCTCGGAACGGGTATTCCTGTGTGTATTCTGGTTTTCAAGAAAAGCAGAAAACTCGGCGACAACGTGCTTTTTGTTGATGCGAGTCAGTATTTTGAGAAAGGAAAAGATGCCAATTATCTTCGTGAAGAGGACTTGCAGAGAATCCTTAACGTAGTTTCAAAGCGGGAGAATATAGACCAATTTTCCCATTTAGCTTCTATGTCAGATATTGCAGACCAAGGTTACAACCTCAATATATCTCGATATGTTGATGCTTCACCTCAATCTGTTTACTTACGAGGGCTCAAGGAGCAGTTACAGGAGTATGAAGCTTGTTTATTGCTTCCATATACTCTCCATTCTTTTCGTTATAGAAAAGATTCGGATAACCAAGATTTAGATAACACACTTGTAATCTCTAAAACGGTTGGGAAGACAGTTAAGGTAAATGCTAATTCTATGGAAGAGGCAAAAGATGGTGACTGTGTTTTCGTCTTTAACAGAAATAGAGTCGACTCATTGTATCTAGAGCTGTTTTTCCGTTCTGAAGTCGGTCAAATGATTCTGATAGATTGTGCTGCTAAGGTAGGAGGTGCTATGAAAACTTTCAACTTAGAGTCTCTAAAGAGCAATTTGATAGCCTCAGTTCCTCCTTTAGAAGTTCAGAAGGCATGTGTTGAGTCCAATCAAGCTTTGAGTGCCATTTTGGAAAAGCTTGCTGAATATAAAGAAGATATCATCTTTAAACCTACGTTCTCTAAAGAATTGCTAATTCGGTTAGATACCACCGCTCAGTATGTTGAAGAGGCAAACTATCAAGAGCAATTGTTACAGCTAATACGGGTGGGTGAAAACTCAACAACAGAGTTCAAAGAAACTTTTTCATTGGATGTTAGGCAATGTAAAAACAATAAGGCCTATAAACCAGTCAAGGAGTTAAAGTTAGAAATATCTTCTTTGAAAACGATAGCAGGTTTTTTAAATTCTAGTGGAGGGGTACTTTTCGTTGGAGTAGATGATGATCAGAAAATCACTGGGCTAGAAGAGGAGTTTTCAATGTTTCACAGTGGCTCTGCGGATAAGTTTTTACTTCATTTCAAGAATAAGGTGAAGTCTCTGATAGGAGAGAGTTTCTATACATTTATTCAAATTGACCTTGAAGTAATCAAAGAATCACCAGTCTTGGTGGTAAAATGCAGTCGAGCAAATCAACCTTGTTTTTTAGGTAAAGAAAATACGTTTTATGTAAGATCTCCTACAGGATCCACCGACCAGCTTACTGGTCGAGAGATGTGGGATCACCTTAGAGTTCAATTTCAACAATCAAATTAGAGTTTCCCTAAATGGTCGAACAGCATCAACAAGAACTAAAGAAACAGCTTTGGAACATCGCCAACACCCTTCGTGGCAACATGTCTGCCGATGATTTTCGTGATTACATCCTTGGCCTAATCTTCTACAAGTATTTATCAGATAAGCTGAATCGATATGCTGATGAACTACTTTCAGAAGATGGTATTCAGTTCGCTCAAATCGATGAAAAGAGCGAAGAAGGCCAAGAGTACCTAGAAGCTGTTCAAGAAGAAGCGCTAGACAAGCTAGGCTATTTCTTCAAACCATCAGAGCTGTTCCATGTGGTTGCGAAAGCTGGTGCTAACGGTGAGTTCATTCTTGATGATGTACGCGATGTTTTGAATGACATAGAACAAAGCACCATGGGTGCTGACAGTGCTGATGACTTTAATGGTCTGTTTGATGAACTCGACCTTACCTCAAACAAGCTAGGTAAAACGCCAGATGCTCGTAACAAACTAATTGCTAAAGTGCTTGAGCACCTAGATAACATCGATTTCCACTTAGAAAACAGTGAAATTGATATTCTTGGTGATGCTTACGAATATCTCATTGGCATGTTCGCCAGTGGTGCGGGTAAAAAAGCTGGTGAGTTTTATACGCCGCAAATGGTTTCTAAGCTACTAGCTAAGCTTGTGACACTTGATAACCCGAATCTAAAGTCTGTATATGACCCAACGTGTGGTTCTGGTTCATTGCTATTGCGTGTTGCTAAAGAGGCCAACAACCCAGACTTAAAATTCTACGGGCAAGAGCAAAACCCAAGTACTTATAACCTAGCTCGTATGAACATGATCATGCACGACGTTCACTACAATCGTTTCGATATTCAAAATGACGATACGTTAGAAGCGCCAGCACATATCGAACAACGTTTTAGTGCGGTAGTAGCTAACCCTCCATTCTCTGCTGATTGGTCTGCAAGCCCTCTACACCAAAACAATGAGCGTTTTTCTGATTATGGAAAACTTGCACCTAAATCAAAAGCGGATTTTGCTTTTGTTCAGCACATGGTTCATCAATTAGATGATGATGGCAAGATGGCTGTAGTTCTACCTCACGGTGTATTGTTCCGTGGCGCTGCTGAAGGGCATATTCGCCAGCACCTTATCAAGGAGAAAAACTATCTCGATATGGTGATTGGTCTACCTGCCAATATCTTCTTTGGCACCTCTATTCCAACTTGTGTGTTGGTGTTGAAAAAGAGTCGTAAAGCAGACGATGACGTGTTGTTTATTGATGCCAGCAACCATTTTGAGAAAGGTACTAACAACAACGTTATGCGTGAAGAAGACTTACAACTTATTCTTGATGCTGTATCTAAACGTCAGTTGATCGATAAGTTCGCCTTTGTTGCAACACCTGAAGAATTAAAAGAGAACGATTACAACCTTAATATTCCAAGGTATGTAGATACTTTTGAAGAAGAAGTTGCAGTCAACTTAGAGGAAGTATCAAAGTTACTAATTAGCAATGATAAAGCGATGCTACAGAGTGATGAGTCGATATCTGAATTCTGCCTAGAGTTAGGAATAAATGTACCGTTTGAGGACAAGAAAAATGCCTAAGCAGGTAGTGCAGCCTCAGATTAGATTTTCTGAATTTGAAGGTAAGGATTGGGTAGAGTATCCCTTATCAAAAGTAGCAAAGATTGAGAGAGGCCGATTTTCACCGCGCCCTAGGAATGACCCTCAATTCTATGGGGGCGATATTCCTTTTGCTCAGACTAAGGACGTTAGTTCATCAGGAGGGTGCATCAGTACTTATTCTCAAACCCTTAATGATAAAGGATTAAAGGTAAGTAAATTATTTCCAGAAGGGACCATTTTAATGACGATAGCTGCCAATATTGGCTACTGTGGTCTATTAACGAAAGCAATGGCTTGTCCTGATAGTCTTGTTGGTATTAGCTGTAAAAAAGGAACACATAATCGGTTTCTTAATATCTATTTGAATAGGGAGCAACCTAGAATTGACTACCTTGCGCCTCAGGCGGCTCAAAAAAATATAAATATTGAATTTTTATCGCCTTATAAAGTTAAATTGCCGACGGATGAAGATGAACAACAAAAAATCGCTGACTTCTTAACTTCCGTCGATACTAAAATCAGCCAACTAACCGAAAAACATCGTCTACTTAAAGAATATAAAAAAGGTGTGATGCAGCAGGTCTTTAGTAAGAAAACCCGCTTTAAAGGTGATGAAGGCAATGCGTTTCCTGAGTGGGAAGAGAAATGTTTTGGTGACGTATTTACGAGAGTCACCACAAAAAATAAAGAGAATAACGAAAACGTCCTAACCATTTCTGCTCAAAAGGGGTTAATCAGTCAGCTCGAATACTTCAATAAGTCAGTAGCGGCTAAGGATGTTTCGGGCTATTACCTTTTACATAAAGGTGATTTTGCTTATAACAAAAGTTATTCGCAAGGCTACCCCATGGGGGCAATTAAGCCTCTTAAGCGCTATGAGAAAGGTGTAGTTTCTACTCTTTACATCTGCTTTAGACCTAAAGCTAAGTTCAGTGAAGCATACTTCGAGCAGTTTTTTGATGCAGGAATGCTAAACAGAGAAATAGCTAAAATTGCCCAAGAGGGTGCTAGAAATCATGGATTGCTCAACGTGAGCGTTAAGGAATTTTTTGATGATATCAAACTGACTGTTCCCATTTTAGATGAGCAAAAGAAAATCGCTCAATTCTTACAGTCTATTGATACCAAAATCGAAGGCGTTGTAGAACAAATAGAACAAACCAAACAATTTAAGAAAGGCTTACTTCAACAGATGTTTGTGTAACTTCTATATGCATAGCCCTATCAGTTAGGGCTTTACATAAAGGCACTCAAGGAAAGTAAATCGTCACATGGCTTATCAATCAGAACAACAATTAGAAGATAACTTAATTGCTCAGCTTTGCACTCAAGGCTTTGAGGTTATTGCGCTTAAAGACAATGCTGCGCTTGAAGCAAACCTAAAAGCTCAACTTGAGAAAGTGAATGAATGTACGCTTTCAGACACAGAGTTTCGTCAGGTACTGGGTAAGCTAGAGAAAGGCAATATCTTCACCAAGGCGAAGACATTACGCGACCAGCTAGATGTTACTTTGGATGATGGTGATAGCCGGCACCTTACGTTGTTGTTTGATGATGCCAGTAAAAACAAGTTTCAGGTTGCCCAGCAAATTACAGTGAAGGGTATCTATACCAACCGTTATGACGTGACGGTATTGGTGAATGGTTTTCCTCTTATTCAAATTGAGCTTAAACGCCGTGGTATTGAGTTAAAAGAGGCGTTTAATCAAGTTAAGCGCTACCAAAAGCATTCCTATCATGCCAACCACGGTCTGTTTAATTATATTCAGTTGTTTGTCATCTCTAATGGGGTGAACACCCAGTATTTCTCTAACAATAGTGAAATGTCAGCGAAACAGACGTTTGACTGGACGGATTTTGATAACAAGAGAATTAGCCAGCTTCCGAGCTTCGCTAGTGCGTTCCTAACAACGTCGCACCTAACAGCGATGTTGACGAAATACATAGTTTTGAATGAGACAGGTAAGTTCTTAATGGTGCTGCGCCCGTATCAGTTCTATGCGGTGGAAGAGATCATTAAGCAAGTCAAAACTACAGACTTGAACGGTTACATATGGCACACCACGGGTTCTGGTAAAACGCTGACCTCTTTTAAAGCTGCGCAGATTATGACTTCATTAAGTGAAGTCGATAAAGTCGTTTTTGTTGTTGACCGTAAAGACCTCGATTACCAAACAGCGTTAGAATTTAATGCCTTTGCCAAAGGTTGTGTAGATAGTACAGACAATACCAATATGCTATTTCACCAGTTAATCGATAAGCCAATTAAAGGCAAAAAGATTAACGAAAACCGCAACAGCAAACTTGTCGTTACGACACTGCAAAAGCTCAATAATGTGGTGACTAAAAAGCGTTACCTAAATGAGATGGAAGCGCTACAAGATAAACGTATTGTTTTTATCTTCGATGAGTGTCACCGCAGCCAGTTTGGTGATACGCACCAGAACATCACAGAGTTCTTCAAGGGGGCTCAGCTGTTTGGTTTTACGGGGACGCCAATCTTTGCCAAAAACGCAGTGGCTAAAAAGTCCATTAAGAAAACCACAAAAGACCTTTTTGGTGAATGTTTACACCCTTATGTGATTGTTGATGCAATTCGTGACAACAACGTTTTGAAGTTTGCCATTGAGTATGTGGGTCGTTATCAGTACAAAGATGGTTCGAACAACAATCTTGATATTGAAGTTGAAGATATAGACACTAAAGAGCTTCTAAGCTCTCCTGCGCGCCTTGATAAGATTACCGACTACATTATTGCTCATCACCGAAGAAAGACGCACAGCCGCGACTACAACGCGATGTTCTGTGTATCTGGTGTGCCAGAGCTAGTCCAATACTATGAACTACTTGCAAAGAAGAAAGCGGAAGGTAGGCATAACCTCAAAGTGGCGACCATCTTTAGCTATGAAGCCAATGAAGAGGAAGAGTACGAGCTAGGCAATGATGATGCAGTAGAGATTCAAGAAGCCGCCGCAAAATATTTGAATGACGGAGACGCAGTAAAACTGCACAGTCGAGATAAGCTTGAGTCTTTCATCGGCGACTACAACAAGATGTTCGGCACAAGCTATACGACCAAAGATAGCGAGTCTTTCTATAACTATTACAAGAACATCTCTAAGCGAGTGAAAGCCAAAGAGATCGATATTCTTCTTGTCGTAAACATGTTCTTAACGGGTTTTGACGCTCCAAAACTTAATACGTTATATGTCGATAAGAACCTAAAGAGTCACGGACTCATTCAAGCATTCTCGCGAACTAACCGCTTGTTAGATGAAACTAAATCTCACGGTAATGTGGTCTGTTTCCGCAACCTGAAGAAAGCAGCAGATGATGCATTTAAGTTGTTCTCTAACAAACAGCCGAATGAATCTATTGTTATACCGCCATTTGAAGATCTGTTAGCAGACTTTGATAAAGCTTATGAAGCGTTAATGACAATTACGCCAACAGTTGATTCAGTTGATGATCTTCCTGATGAAGAGGCTCAGGCTCTGTTTGTTAGGCAGTTCCGAGAGTTGATGCGTCTTAAAAATATGCTGTGTAATTTCGCTGATTTCGATATGGACTCGACCGCAATGAGCGAGCAAGAGTTTCAGGACTTCACCAGTAAATATGCCGACTTAAATCGCCAGTTACGTGAGAACTCAACCAAAGAGAAAGTATCAATACTTGATGACGTCGATTTTGAACTTGAGTTGATGCACCGTGATGAAGTCAATGTTGGCTACATTCTTCATTTACTACGTGAACTGCATGAAGAAGAGAGCACGGACGAGAAAGAGCGTAAGCGCCAGGTTATCGCAAACTTGATTGCTTCTGACCCTACGTTACTCAGTAAGAAAGCTCTAATCGAGAAGTTCATGAATGACCATCTTGATGGAATTCCCGCTCACGCTGATGTTGAAGAAGAGTTTGAATTCTTCTGGGAAAAAGAGAAACGTGAAGCTTTAGAGAGCATGGCAACAGAAGAAAACCTAGATACTGATAAGCTAGAAATCTTGGTTAACCGTTATGAGCTTAGCGAAGAGATGCCACTACGTGATGACTTTGCAGGAACGCTACAAACCAAGCCTACGATATTGCAACGTAAAAAGATTGTTGGCCGGTTGACTGAGAAGTTCAAAGGGTTTGTCGATACGTTTATTGGTGGGTTTTAAAGGATTATTATGAGTTTACCTAAATTTAATGAAATCATGCCATTTGCTCTGTCGTATTTTGATGAGCATGGTGCTCAAAAGTGGCGTGTTATTGAAGCCCCTTTAGCTAATGCTATGAATGTGTCAGAAGAAGAAGTTCAGATCGAATATGAGTCTGGTAATGGTAAGATCTTTTTAGACCGAATTAGTTGGGCACTAAGTGGGTTAACCACAGGAGGCTTACTAGAGAGACCGTCACGAGGTGTATATCAAATCACTGACGTTGGACGTTCTTTTTTAGATAAAACCAACGATATCTACCCGTATGTGAAAGATAAGGTAGCTCAGCGTAGGCTTGAAAGAAATAGTGAAAGTGCTAGCGTTTCTTCTGAACAGATAGAAGACTTAGCAGGAAAAACACCGGCAGAAGCGTTAGAAAATGCTTATCAAGAGATACTATCTGAAAGATATGATCAGGTCTTAGATACCATCCTTTCCAAAACACCGCGAGAATTTGAGCATTTAGTTGCTAAGCTACTGAGTAAAATGGGTTATGGGGGGCAGCTTGAAAACGCGGCTACTGTAACTCAGGGAAGTCACGACGGCGGGATCGACGGAGTTATCAGAGAAGATGTTCTGGGTTTTGGACGTATCTACATTCAAGCGAAAAGGTACGCTAGAGACAATTCGATCAGTCGAGAAGAGATCCAGAAATTTGTAGGTGCACTTGCTGTTGCGCAGTCAAACAAGGGTGTGTTTATCACGACTTCTCGTTTTACTGAGCACGCTAGCCGTTATGCTCAAGAGTTAAATGGCAGTACCAATCTTGTATTGATTGATGGTATTCAGTTGGCTAAATATATTTACGAGTACAGCGTAGGCATGCAAACGGCTCGAATAGTTGAAATCAAAGAGCTTGATTCTGACTTTTGGGATGATATGGATAATGATAGTTAAGTAACGATGTTCGGCTAGAAGATTTAACCGCTATTTCAGTACCTTTCTCTCACTTGAGGAAGCTAGGCCCTAAATCAAGCACTCCTCACAAACAATCAAAATTTAGGAAAGTCCAATGTATATAACTAAAGCAATTAGTATTAATGGCGGTTGGGATGTGTTGTGTTCGAATCAACCAGCATTTAACTCTGTTAGAAGTGTCGTTAATTCAATTAACCTTGAGACGCTTGATAAACTTGAAAAAGCTAAGGATGTTCCTCGAGGAAAAGTTCGCCCGGTGACTGTAACTAAATTTATTAGAAGTTTACCTCTGGCGAGTGCAAAAAGAGCAGTAGCGACTAAGAAAAAGCGTGAGCATCGTTTCAAAAGTGGTGTGTCTTTTGATGGAGCAGTCTCTTTTAATCAAGCTTGTATGAATGTAATTGATAAGTGGGCTTTAGTTGAAACAGAAAGAGCTCAAATGGCGAAATACTGTGACGTGTCTGTATTAGTTATGTTCGACCATATCCCTAAATGGCTTCATGCTCCGCAATGCAGCGAGCTTGATTTTAATGGAGGTCAGTTTGAGAAATCTCTGCAACACATAAAGCAAAATTTGCTTCCTCTTTATCATGAGAGACCACTTGTGATTCTTGGACTATCAGAAGATTTGAGTTCAACTGAACTAATTGAACTGGAGAACCAATTAGCAGGGGAGTCGATTGTTCGTTCTTTAGAGTTCTCTCCAGAGCATTATCAGGCAGGAGTCGGCATACTCTCTTACTTTAGCGAAATATTGCAGCAAAAATACCCTGATGTAGAGGCTAAAGTTAAAATAGAGCAAGATGGTCTAAAAGTGAGAATGACGGTAGATACACCTGATGGTTGTCAAGAGATTGTTGAAGAAGCTCTGACCAATTACACGCTCGTACTCGCAAAAGAGATACCACCGGAAGATCTTCTAGAAGATAAACTCCAGATTCATAAACTCAAAATGAAGCTCGATATAGCGGAAATCGAAGTTCGTAATACGCGGGATCTTATGATGATCGCAGATACTACTTACAAAGAAAGAGTAGGTAGCCTAGAACAAGAAATAGAATTTATGAGAACCAGTATAAAAGACCAGATGCAGTTAACACATACAGCCCATAATCTAATTGGGATGCAGTGCGACAGAGAGAAAGTCGTGTCACTGGCACACATAGAAAACCAAAAGGTAACTTTAAAATCTTTAGCTGAATCGAACTGTCAAAATGTTGCATTACATCAGGCGCTTAGCAAGTTGAACAATATGGTTAACACGGAGTCTGTTGACCAAGTTGAGGCAAAGGAGGCGCTGACTGTGATTCAACGAGAATCTCCAAGTACGTTTGATAAGCTGCAAGGCGCATTGGAAGGTACTATGTATGGTGTTAGTGGCAATATTCTGTTTCAGATATTCCAGCAGGTTGCGTCACTTGCAGTAGCTTAAGTTAGTATGTTTATTCACTAGGTCTTTCTAATAGCATGTGTACCTCCGCCACTTCGCAAGTTGCGATGCGCAAGTTGCGATGCGCAGGTTGCGATGCGCAGGTTGCGATGTGGAAGTTGAGTAAACTAGATTGTTAATTTCTTCGGGTGATTTTTAAGTTCTATTTGTGTTTTTTCTGGTTGTTACTATTCAAATAATAGGAGTTACATCCTTAGAAAGTGTTAAAGCAAGAGATGATGATTGCCAAGTATTATAACTAATACAACCTAGTGTTGACACATACACTTGATTTTGTAAGGGCGGATGTTTTTTAAAAGTCTTCTGCTCAAAGAGTTCATGGTTGCCTTTGTTGTTAATAATAGAATAAAGCTTGCACATAAAGGCAAAGACTCTACATTAACCCTAGAACGTCTACTTGAAAGCACCGAGTATGAAGTTGTTGCTCTCTATACTACGTATGTTGGTGATGAGGTTCCTTTCCAAGTCACGTCAATCGATGTTGTCGGAATGCAGGCAACATTGTTCGGTTTGCCATTAATAACGATTGAGCTGCCGGAAGTCTTCCCAAGTAACGAGATCTATCAAAGTACGATTGTTACGGCGCTTAAAGGATCGGGTTTATCTATTGATGCCGTGGCATTCGGCGATATGTTTTGCAATGGTATTGCTGACTACCGAAGAAGTTATATAGAACCTGCGGGCTGGGAGTGTGTATTTCCTCTACTGGGAGAGAGTAGCCAAACTCTGGCTCAAGAAATCATAAATAGAGGAATCGAAACCTTTCTCGTCACAGTTGATAGCGATGCATTAGACATGAGCTATTGCGGGAAAGAATACACGCCTGAACTAATAGACAGTTTGCCAAGTCACGTCGACCCATGTGGAGAAGATGGTGAGTTCCATACCTTAGTCACGTCAGCGCCATGCTTTAAAGGTAAGCTTAAGATAGAGCTAGAAAATGTAGAGCAGGGTGAGCGCTTTGGGCATCAATGCTACCGAGCTTGCATTATGTAGAGTGATGATTGGCGAAAACTAGGTGAAGGGGTATCATTGCTGCGGAACTTATTACAGGTAATGGTTGTGTCGGAAAGCATACAAAAAAACATATTGGTCTTTGATTCTGGAGTTGGCGGTCTGTCTGTATATAAAGAGATAAGCCAGTTACTACCCAATCACAACTATATCTATGTATTCGATAACGAGGCTTACCCTTATGGTGAGCTCGATCAGCAAGTCCTCATTCAGCGAGTCCAAAGTATCGTCGCCAGTTTTGTGGCGAGTCACGCTATTGATATCGTGGTGATAGCTTGTAATACGGCCAGTACGATAGTCCTGCCGACACTTCGCGCTAATAACCTTATCCCTATTGTCGGCGTAGTCCCGGCAATCAAACCTGCTTCGTTACTGGCTAATAAAGCGGTTGGCCTTATTGCGACTCCCGCGACGATTACTCGTGAATACACACACGAGCTCATCAAAAACTTCTCGAGTAATAAAAGAGTAGAGCTGTTGGGTTCTACTCGGCTGGTGGATATGGCCGAAGATAAACTCAGAGGCGAGGAGATTAGCCTTGAAGAGTTACAGCAAATCCTTCAGCCGATGATTAACACAATTGATGTGGCTGTATTAGGATGTACTCATTTCCCATTGATCAAATCAGAGATTCAACAAGTACTAGGTGAAAGTGTAGTGCTGATAGATTCTGGTAAAGCGATAGCTAAGCGGGTTCAAGATTTGTTGGGTTTGGAAAGCGTTAATAAAGAAGGGGGAGTACGTGAAGTTTTTTGTAGTGCACTTCCTAAAAAAGAAAGTGCACTAAATAGTATGTTAAAGCAGTTAGGGTTTAGCTCAGTTCAGATTCGTCCGCTTCAGGATGTTTAGGATCATTTGCAACACGTACTTTTAAAGTGCGTTGCATGTAATCTTTATCGTTAAGTGCAGAGATTGCATGATTCACATCATTACTTGCCATAACAACAAATCCAAAGCCTCTTCTTTTACCAGTACGTTTATCTTTCATTAAACGTACTGCAAATACTTCACCATGCTCTGAGAATAATTCACGTACATGTGATTCGTTCGCTTTGTATGGAAGGTTACCCACATAAAGTGTTTTGGTTGAAGCCTTAGGTTCTGAATCTGATTTTGAGTCGGTGCTTGAAAAGTTAACAACAAAAGCGGAAGCCAAGACACCAAGGATAAAGGTAATTGCAGGCGATATATCTACCTGAGAGAAAACAATGCCGCCTAATACAGCCAGTGCGACAATTAACAACATCGATTTTTTTGAGTTCATATCGGAATACTACATATTAATAAACGAAATAGACGCATCTACCATTAACAAAATAGACACATGAATCTTACGTTCATGGCTTCCATTTTTCCAATGTATTGCTGTGATACGTCTCAAATGTTTAGTTTTTATTCGAAAAATGCGGATCTGGTGGCTTTTTAGGCGAACAAAACTTTTATTTCAAAAAGCCCTTGTGCTCCATCTCAATCTCTCTATAATGCCGCCTCACCGACACGGAGTGAGACGAAAGTCACACAGCGAAATCGGTAGAGAAAAAGAGTTTGAAAATAACCCTTGACTCTCAAAGTGGTGCAGGTATAGTACGCACCCCTAGCGACTGAGATGTGAATCACAAAACGCTAGCGCTCTTTAACAATTTAAACCTATCAATCTGTGTGGGCACTCGTTGATGAATATCAAAACGTTTTATCGTTAGATAAAACAGATTCTTCGGAATCAAAATTGATTTCAATGAACTGAGTGACCAATACG
>NZ_JBFRTQ010000048.1:0-42237 GCF_041474195.1 Vibrio sp. 10N.222.52.C3
GGTAACCTTGCGGGTATTCAAATGGAGGAAGCTCTTTTTTTTTCTTTTACTGCCATAACTAATCTCTTAATGTTCTGTAAATAAGCGCTTTATGCTTCAACAAAAGGTCGGTCAATCAATTTCAATACTGCGTTAGCGGCTTGTTTGTCTGCGTCTTTGCGGATCCAGTGATGCATCTCGGTAAAGCGTTTGATCAAGGCACTGTTATCGGCTGATAGCATTTTATCGACAGACGGGAACAAAAAGTCTGGGTGGCACTCTTCAAGAATATGCTCTTTCACGATCTCTTCACCAGCCAAAATATTCGGCAGTGACACAAACTCAGTGATCGCCAACTTCTTAACAATGTAACCCGTCAGCTTATTTACTTTGTAACCAACCACCATAGGGCGTTTAAGCAACATACATTCAAGAGCCACGGTACCTGAAGCCAAGAGCACAGAATCAGCGGCGGTAATCACGTTGGTTGCCGTATCTTCGACTAACGTGAATTCAAGCTCAGGTGCGGTCGATTGCCAGATTTCAGTAAACTGCTTTTTACGCTGCTCGTTAACGAGCGCAACAACAAAATTGATATCCGGATACTTCTGCTTGATACGTTGGCAAGTTTCGATAAATGGCTGAGCAATCAAACCCATCTCACCACCACGACTACCCGGTAATACGGCTAACCACTGCTTGTCTTGATCAAGACCTAACAGCTCTCGAGCATCTTGTTTACTAGGCTCTAAAGGAATCGCGTCTGCCAACGTGTGACCAACAAACTCACAGGCAACGTTATATTTATCGTAGAACGCTTTTTCGAACGGCAAGAAAGCCAAGACTAAGTCGGTTGCTTTGTCGATTTTAAAGATACGCTTTGGACGCCAAGCCCACACTGAAGGGCTCACGTAATGCACCGTTTTGATACCAGCGTTCTTAAGGTCTAACTCAAGCCTTAGGTTGAAATCGGGCGCGTCGATACCGACAAAGACATCGGGTGGATTTTGAGTGAAATACTTAACCAGCTCTGCTTTTACTTTTAACAAGCGAGGTAAACGGCCAAGCACTTCAACTAAGCCCATAACGGCCAGCTCTTCCATCTCGAAAAGAGACTCACAACCTAGGGCTTTCATTTTCGGCCCGCCAATGCCAACGAACTCTGCATTCGGGTATTGTGATTTGATCGCTTTGATAAAGCCTTCACCAAGCGTATCGCCAGACAGTTCGCCGACAACAATGCCTACGCGCAATGGTTCATTCGAAACGAAGTCCGAGCTATTGGTTGCTGCTTCTTGCTGTGCCATAGTTTTTCAATTCCCTTGTTGCCTAAAACAAAAAAGACCGCCTAACGAGTAGCGATCTTTTTGTTATACCATTCTGATGAAGTAGTTATTGCCATACTCACATTGATTGGTACATAACCATATCGAGTATTAACGAATAATACCGCGCTCAGAGTTCTCTAGCATTTCAAGCATAGGCGCTACCGAAGTAAACTCTTTTGCCATTTCAACTAAAGCCGCTTTCGCTTCTTCAAGTGTTTTACCTGAACGGTATAGCTCTTTGTACGCCTTCTGTAGTGCACGAATTTCAGGTTTTTCAAATCCGTTACGCTTCAAACCTACTAGATTAAGACCGAATGGAGCCGCGTGGTTACCCTGTGCAAGCACGTACGGCAGTACATCTTGAACAACTGCAGAACAACCACCAATGTATGCGTAAGCACCAATTGAGCAGAATGGGTGAATCGCAGAAAGTGCCATAACACCAGCGTAGTCGCCAACCGTTACATGACCGCCAAGAATAGCGTTGTTACCAATGTGAGTGTGGTTACCAACAATAACATCGTGCGCTACGTGAGCATTAACACAAAGTAAGTTGTCATCACCAATCACTGTGGTTGCTTTGTCTTGAACCGTACCACGATGGATTTGAACCGCTTCACGAATTACGTTGCGATCACCGATTACAACTGTTGTGTCTTCGCCGCCGTATTTCTTATCTTGGTTTTCTTCACCGATAACAGCGTGTGGGAAGATACGATTTTCTTTACCAATGGTTGTGTGACCTTTGATCACAACGTGCGACATCACTTCAGTGTCGTCACCAATTGTCACATTACCAGCAATGTAAGTGAAAGGCCCAACCGTCACGTTAGCACCGATAGTTACATCACCTTCGATTACTGCTGCCGGGTGAATTTTCGCTGTTTCATGAATCATATTAAAACTCTCTACGAGCACATTTAAGTTCAGCTGAACATACAACTACGCCGTCAACCTTAGCAACACCATTAAACGATGCGATGCCACGACGTTCTTTTAAGAATTCAACTTCGATAACCAGTTGGTCACCTGGTACTACTGGCTTACGGAATTTAGCTTTATCTACGCTAGCAAAGTAGTACAACTCGTTGCCAGAAGGCGCACCGAAAGATTTGAATGCTAGAAGGCCTGTTGCTTGTGCCATTGCTTCTAAGATCAACACGCCTGGGAATACAGGAAGCTGAGGGAAGTGGCCTGTGAACTGAGGTTCGTTGACAGAAACATTCTTAATTGCGGTCAGTGTTTTTTCTTTTTCAAAGCTAGTCACACGATCAACCATTAAGAATGGGTAGCGATGAGGTAGTAGTTCCTGAATTTCAGTAATGTTCATCGTTGTCTGTTCAGTAGTCAAAGTCGTATTCCTATGTATATTCTTTATTTAATTAGAAGGATTATAAACGAAAAAGACTCGCTGTACGCGAGCCTTTTATTAGAAATGCTGGAATTATGATTCCGCGCTCTTCTCAATAAGTTTTTCAACGGTTTTCAAACGCTTGTTCATTTCATCAATACGATGAACTCGCGTCGCTGTTTTACGCCAGTCTTTATTTGGCTGTAAAGGAATACCCGAAGAGTACATGCCTTTCTCAGTGATGCTGCGCATTACCATCCCCATACCGGTGATTGTAACGCCATCAACGATTTCAATGTGACCATTAATCACACTGCCGCCACCAATAATACAGTACTTACCTATCGTCGTGCTGCCTGCGATGATAGTACCACCCGCAAGAGCAGAACCATATCCGATGTGAACATTGTGAGCAATTTGAAGTTGGTTATCTAAGATAACGTTATCTTCAATGATTGTGTCATCTAATGCACCACGGTCAATGGTAGTACACGCGCCGATTTCTACGCGGTTACCAATGCGAACAGAACCCACTTGCGGGATCTTAACCCACTCACCTTTCTCGTTCGCATAGCCAAAGCCATCAGAGCCAATAACAGTACTTGATTGGATCAGACATCCTTCACCAATCACAACTTCATGGTAAACACTTACGTTAGCCCACAGCTTAGTGCCTGCGCCAATTTTTGCATTTTTACCAATAAAGCAACCAGCACCGATGATCACATCATCACTAAGTACTACACCAGACTCAATCACAGCGTTCGCGCCAATAGACACATTTTGTCCAATGGTTGCTTCGCTAGAGATTGAAGCAGAATCAGCAATAGCCGCTGCGGGAGCAGGAGTAGTATCAAGCGCTTGAGCAACTTTAGCAAAAGCAACATAAGGGTCATTAACCACAATCACGTTAGTCTTGCACAGTTGACGCTCACTCTCTTTAACCATAATAGCGGACGCTTTACAGTCACCTAGGTGCTTGCTGTACTTCACGTTAGAAAGGAACGTAATGTTACCTTCTTGCGCTTTATCCATCGGAGCGACTGCTGAAACGGTAATTGTACCATCTCCGTGTAGCTCTCCCCCGGTAATCGTTGCCAATTCGGCTAAAGTCAGATTCTTCATAAAACTTATTTCAGTGCTTTAATTACTTTCTCAGAGATGTTGTATTCTGGCTTGCCGTATTGCAGAGCTTGAATATCAACGATCATGTCGTAGCCTTCTTTCTCTGCAACTTTCGTTACAGCATCTTGAATCACTTTGAATAGCTTCTGCTTCTCTTGTGCTTCACGACGTTGGCTTGCTTTTTCTAGTGCTTGAGCTTTGATTTTGTACTTGCTGTCTAGTTGGCCTACTTCGATACGTAGCTTCTCAACTTCGTCAGGACCTAGTAGCTCGCCATCACGCTTAAGCTTTTCAATCTTCGTTTTAGCTTCAGCTTGAATGCTCTGTAGCTCAGCTGCTTTGTCTTTGAACTCTTCCTGCATTTTTTGAAGAACAACTTCACGCTGAGGTAGAGCCTGGAATACTTGTGCAGTGTTTACATAACCCACTTTTTGCGCAGCTTCAGCAGCTGTTGCAAAGAAAGAAGAGCTAAGAACTACAAGGCCTAAACCTGCTGCTTTAATCATATTTTTCAAAATATTGTCCTTTAAATATTAGAAAGTTCTACCAATGGTGAATGTGAAGAATTCCTCATCATCACCTTCGTAAACTTTAATTGGTTTCGCTAGAGAGAAAACCAGTGGGCCCATCGGTGACATCCATTGAAGGGCTGCACCATAAGATGAACGGTAATTTGTTGGATCAGAGTAATCGTAGTAGTACTGGCCGCCACTGTTAGGTGCGCCACGGTCTACGAACTCGGTATCCCATACACTTGCCATATCGAAGAAGACACTGGTACGAATTTGGCTGCGCGCTTCATCAGAAGCAAACGGCGTTGGTACAATTAACTCTAAGCTTGCTAAGGCAACCGCGTTACCACCCACTGAATCATCAGTAGCGGTATCATAGGTTGGGTTATTACCTGTGCTGCTGCCGTAAACGGCTTTCGGGCCAGCTGAGTTAGAGCCAAAACCACGTAGGGTTGTAAAACCACCTGCGTAGTAGTTCTCGTAGAATGGGAACAAGTTATCGTTACCATCTGTTTGACCATAACCATTACCATAGCCTAATCGGCCGCGCATCAATAGTGTGAACTCATGCTTTTTGGTCAGCGGGATGTAATGTTTTACATCGTACTGCATTTTGAAGTACTGAGCATCAGAGCCTGGTACCGTCATTTTAGCGAAAGCACGTTGGTGGTTACCCTCTGTTGGGAAGAAACCACGGTTCAAGTTGTTACGCGTCCAAGAGATATTGATATCGAAGTCATCAGTTAAGATGTGCTCATCACCGTATTGGTCGATACTTCTCGCAAACTGTTCAACCTGGATATAAGTCGGTACGTTACCGATCTTGTTGTGCGTATAGCCAACACCGAACTCAATGCGGTTCAGCTCATCCATAGGGAAACCCCAGGTTAAGCTCGTACCATAACTTTGGTTGGTATAGTCGACGATGCCCGCTTCAGAGGCTTCAAATTCGTTGTAGAAGATCTTACCGCCTAAGCTCACACCATCCAGGTTCCAGTATGGGTCACGGTAGTCTAAGCTCACGTTTTTTTGGTAATCGTTCATCATGGCACTTACGCCAACACGGTTACCAGAGCCCGCAAAGTTGTCTTGTTGCAGGCCAACTTGGAAACTCACACCAGATTCAGTACCGTAGCCGACACCAAAGTTGATACTGCCTGAGTTCGCTTCCTTAACGTTGTAAACCAAATCAACTTGGTCTTCACTGCCAGGAACACGCACTGTTTGTACATCAACCGTTTCAAAGAAACCTAAACGGTTAAGACGGCTCTTACCGGTATCAATGGACTTAGAGTTAAGCCAGCTGCCTTCCATTTGACGCATTTCACGACGCAGTACTTCGTCTTTCGTTGAGTTGTTACCCGTGAATCGAATATCACGAACATAGATACGGCTGCCCGCTTCTACATTGATAACCAACGACACTTCTTTGGTCTCATCGTCAAATTCAGGAATCGTGCGAACTTGTGGGTACGCGTAGCCAGATTCACCAAGAATTCGTTTTACGTTCTCTTCCAAAGACGTTACCGAAGAACCGTTGTACGTATCGCCGTCTTCGAATGGCACTAACGCTTCGAAGTCAGCCTCACGACCGATTAATTCACCACGGAAAGAGACATCTTTAACGGTGTAGGCTTCGCCTTCATCGAGGCCAAGCGTGATGTAAACACCTTTTTTGTCTGGAGAGATCGCCACCTGCGTAGAGTCAACCTTAAACTTAAGGTAACCACGGTCAAGGTAGTAAGATTTCAGCGCTTCGATATCACCGGCTAATACTTGCTTTTGGTATTTTTCATCCGCAAGGAAATTCCACCATGCAACATCAACATTCAGATTGAAACGACTAAGCAGTTCAGAGTCAGAGAAGACTTCATTACCGATAAAGTTGATTTGCTGAATCTTAGCGGATACGCCCTCAGTAAACACAAACTTAAGGTCAGAACGGTTACGTGGCAGAGGTGTCACAACCGCTTTTACTGTCGCGTTGTACTTACCAACACTGTAGTAAAAATCTTCAAGGCCTTTTTCAATGTTACTCAGCGTAGTACGGTCAAGAGCCTCACCTTCACGAACACCAGACGCATCTAGGTTCTGCTGAAGTTGCTCTTCTTTGATCGCTTTGTTACCCGAGAATGAAATGCTCGCGATGGTCGGTCGTTCTTTTACTTGAACAACTAAAACACCTTCATCGCGAAGAACTTTAACGTCCTCGAAGTTACCTGAAGCATACAATGCACGAATGATCTCAGATACATCGCTTTCATCCACTTCATCGCCAATACGCACTGGCATTTTCAGTAGAGCTGCACCAAGTGCAACACGCTGTAAACCTTCGATCTTGATATCTTGAACCACAAAATTTTGTGCTCCGTTCGCAGCCACACTAGTGGCCAATAGACTTGCGAACAGAATTTGCTTAATCGCCATACTTATTCTAATTATTCCTTGCTACTACCAATGCCTGTGAGAAACCATTCACAGACGAGTAAAATCATTAAATATTGCCAGAGCCATCAAAGAGAAGAGGATTGCACCTCCCACTCTGTATCCCATTTCCTGAACTTTTTCAGGCACCGGTTTACGAGTAACGGCCTCAATAGCGAAAAAGAGCAAATGTCCGCCATCAAGCATAGGCAGCGGAACCAAATTAATAATCCCCAAGTTAACACTAATCAGAGCCAAAAAGCCTAAGAAGTAAACCAAACCGTAATCGGCGGTTGTACCTGCACCTTTAGCGATTGAAATAGGGCCACTCAAGTTGTTTAAGCCAACATCACCAACGATGAGCTTCTTAAGCATTGTCAGTGTCAATCCAATGATTTGACCTGTTTTATCAAATGCTTTTCCTACAGACTCAATTACACCAAATTGTAACTCAAAGCGATAATCTTCTGGCCATTCTGCGACTTCCGGAGCAATACCTGCATAGCCGATTGTCGAACCATCAGAAAGCTCTCGACTTTTTGGTGTCATAACCAATGACTGCTCGGCACCATTTCGCAATACGACCAAGTCCAATGATGTCATTGGATTAGCACGAATTAACTCAACAACCGACTGCCACTGTTCAATAGGTTGCCCGTTAATCTCAACAATTTTATCGCCAGCTTCAAGACCTGCATCGTATGCAGCGCCATCATCAATGATTTGAGCCAGTACGGTCGATATCTCTGGAGAATACGGTCTAAAGCCCAGCGTTGTCATTGCAGATTCAGTTTCTGGGTTGAACGACCAGTCTGAAATATCCAATGTCATTTGTTGCTCAAAGCCGATGTCGTCTTGAGAAGCAACCGTCACTGTCATGGATTGATCACCAATGTGCGATATCAACCCCATATTGACTGATTCCCAATCTGCGGTTTTGATTCCTGAAATAGATTTAAGTTCCATTCCAGTTTCAATTCCGGCTTGTGCAGCAATAGATTGTGGAGTGACTTCACCAATCACGGGCTTAACCGCGGGTACGCCAATCAAAAATACTAACCAATACGCGAACACCGCAAAGATAAAGTTGAATGTAGGGCCTGCACCCACAATCGCCGTTCGTTTCCAAAGCGGCTTCTTGTCGAAAGCGTATTGCTGTTGATCTTCAGAAAGATCGTCAACACGACCATCGAGCATCTTAACGTAGCCGCCCAGTGGAATCACTGACAAGCTGTATTCAGTACCATCACGGCCAACTTTACTCCAGATTGATTTACCAAAACCAATCGAGAATTTTTCAACTTTCACACCACAACGACGAGCGACCCAGAAGTGTCCAAACTCATGAACAGCAACCAGAATGCCAAGCGCTACGATAAAAGATGCGAAGTTCCACAGAATTCCACTCATGCTAGCTGCTCTTTAATAAATTGAATGGCTATTTGACGAGACATATTATCGAGCTCGAGAAGGCTTTCCAAGCTATCTAAACCCTCAGAGTTATGTTGTTCACATACTTTGCTCATAACGTGTTCGTTAATGACAGCAATATCGGTAAACTTCACCTGATTGTTCAAGAAAGCATCGACCGCGATCTCGTTTGCTGCATTAATGGCTGTTGTCGCATGCTGACCTAAGTAGCACGCTTCAATCGCTAACCTCAAACACGGGTAACGACTGAAATCTGGTTCTAAGAAGGTAAGCTCACCCACTTTAGTAAAGTCTAAAGGCTTAACACCCGCCTCGGTACGATTAGGGTAAGACATCGTCAAAGCGATTGGCGTTGCCATATCTGGTTCGCCCATTTGAGCAAGCACAGAGCCATCCTTGTACTGAACCATCGAGTGAATTACAGACTGCGGGTGAATGATGACCTTTAACTGCTCCTGAGAAGCATTAAATAGCCATTTCGCTTCAATGTACTCTAGCCCTTTATTCATCATAGTCGCAGAATCGACAGAGATCTTAGGCCCCATAGACCAGTTAGGGTGTGCAATTGCGCGTTCAGGATTCACTGATTCGAGTTCAGCCACATCGGTATAACGGAAAGGACCACCAGAACCAGTCAGAAGAATATGGTTAATGCCGTTTTCTTCAAGGTTACAGCGGCCTAGGTTAGTTTGTACGTTCTGCGGAAGGCATTGGAAAATAGCATTATGCTCGCTATCGACAGGAAGCAGCTCTGCACCGTATTTTTCCACGGCGTCGATAAACAACTGCCCAGACATCACCAAAGCTTCTTTGTTTGCAAGCAAGATACGCTTGCCCGCTTTAACCGCAGACATAGTAGGAAGTAAACCAGCGGCACCAACAATCGCGGCCATTACCGTGTCCACTTCCTCTAGAGAAGCAACCTGACACATGCCTTCAGTGCCTGAAAGTACTTTTACGTTAGGGTAACTCACGGACAACACTTCAGTCAGTTGAGACGCTGCATCAGAGCAAGCCATAGCAACATAGCTTGGTTGCCACTTTTCAACTAACGCCAGCATCTTTTCAACATTCGAGCCTGCAGCCAGTGCAACCACTGAATAGAGATCTGGGTTTTGCTCAACGACTTTTAGTGTACTTGCACCAATTGAGCCGGTAGCGCCAAGGATAGTTAGATTTCGCATCACATATGACCGTAGAAATGTAATAAAGGGCAGAATCACTGCCCTTTTTTATTAGAATGCTAAATAAAGCAGAGCAAAGACAGGGAATGCAGCCGTTAAGCTATCTATTCTATCTAGTATACCACCATGACCAGGAATCAGATTACTGCTGTCTTTCACCCCAGAAACACGCTTAAACATGCTTTCAACAAGGTCACCTAGAACAGAAATAACAACGGTCACAAGGGTAATAACAATCATGTGAAGTGGGCTTGTGAATTGGATGTCAAACAAGTCAGCAAAGATCCAAGCCACGATCACCGCAGTAATAATGCCACCGATAAGACCTTCAATCGTCTTATTAGGGCTTACCGCTGGTGCCATTTTACGCTTACCAAAACTCTTTCCTGAAAAGTATGCGCCGCTATCTGCAGCCCAAACAAGCAAGCAAACAAACATCACCAGTTTAGCACCGTGGTAAGGATCAGCATCGATACCGTTAGCACGCAGGATAACCACACTCCAGAAGAATGGCAGCAGAGTCAGCACACCAAAGGCGTGACGAAGAAGAGAAGAGTCTTTCCATGCAGGCATAGACTTAGGATAAGTCACCGCCATGCCACTCGCGATTACCCACCAAATCGAGCCAATCGTTAGAATGGCGTAGTGAGCAGTAGACAAGTTATTAAGGCTAAATGCATCAAAAGGGATAAAAGCAAAACTTGCAGCACTTACCACAACCGTTGGAATCAACGCTACATAACGTGATTTGCTTTCAACAAACTGAGTCCACTCCCAAAAACCCAATAGCGAGATTACCGCTAGTGAAAGAATAAATGTAGGAAGTGATAACTCGAAAATACCTAGAATAACTAGGGGAGCTAAAATCAACGCCGTAATAATTCGTTGTTTCAAACCAAAAAATCCTTATTAACTGTCCATCAGAGCTTTAATTTGCTCACCGGTGCATCCAAAACGACGCTCACGGTTAACAAACCAAGTCACAGCTTCTACTAAGCTGTCTTCATTAAAGTCTGGCCAGAATTGTTCAGTGAAATACATTTCGGCGTAAGCCAACTGCCAAAGCATAAAATTACTAATGCGGCATTCGCCACTGGTACGGATAAGTAGATCGACTTCAGGAATATCTGCCATTGTCAGGTGCTGTGTAATCATAGCTTCATCAATGTCATCTACATTAATATCACCAGACTTTACCTGTTGAGCAATAGAGGTCATTGCTTGCTGAATATCCCACTTACCGCCGTAGTTAGCTGCAATATTAATAACCATACCCGTATTGGTGCTAGTCAAAGCTTCCGCTTCTTCTATCTTCTTTTGTAGTCGATCATTGAAACGACTTTTATCACCAATAACACGAAGTTGTAGATTATTTTTATGAAGCTTTTTAACTTCACTCGACAGCACTGAAATAAACAGTTCCATCAAGATACCGACTTCTTCTTCAGGACGACGCCAGTTTTCGCTACTAAATGCAAAAAGAGTAACGGCTTTAATGCCAAGTCTGGCTGCAGAAGAGATAGTTTTACGAACGGCTTGAACACCGTTTTTATGGCCAAAGACGCGAGGCTTGCCCTGAGCTTTTGCCCAGCGACCATTACCATCCATAATGATAGCAATGTGTTTAGGAAGAGAGTCTGTGAACGCTTGAGAATTATGCATAAAAGAGTGAATCAAATTCTAATAGTCGAACAGAGTAGCATAAAAAAACGCTGCACCGTGAGTACAGCGTTTTTCCGGAAAGAAAAGAATATGGAAAATTAAACTTCCATCAACTCTTTTTCTTTAACAGCTAGAACTTCGTCTACGTTCTTAACCGCAGCGTCAGTTAGCTTTTGAATTTCGTCTTGTGCTTTACGATCTTCATCTTCAGAGATTTCTTTATCTTTAAGAAGTGCTTTTAGATCGCCATTCGCGTCACGACGGATGTTACGGATAGCAACACGGCCACCTTCAGCTTCGCCACGAACGATTTTAACTAGGTCTTTACGACGCTCTTCCGTTAGCGGTGGAAGTGGAACACGGATAACCGTACCAGCAGACATAGGGTTTAGGCCTAGGTCAGATGTCAGGATTGCTTTTTCAACTAGAGGAGTCAGTGTTTTATCAAACACTGTAATAGCTAGTGTACGTGCATCTTCAGCGATAACGTTAGCTACTTGAGTCAAAGGCGTTGGAGCACCGTAGTACTCAACAGTAAGACCAGAAAGTAGGCTCGGGTGAGCACGGCCTGTACGAATCTTTTGCAGGCTGTTTTTTAGTGCATCAACACTTTTTACCATGCGCTCTTGAGCGTCTTTTTTGATTTCGTTAATCACAATTTCACCTTGATTATGTTCTTTCTTCAAGAAAGCTTTTTATTTGGAGTGATAAGGATAAGCTTACCAAGGTACAACACCTCAGTAAGCCCGAAAAATTAGTCAGCGTCGCTGATTAATGTACCTTCAGTTTCACCCATAACCACGCGACGTAGTGCGCCTGGTTTATTCATGTTAAATACACGGATTGGCATTTTGTGATCACGTGCTAGCGTAAATGCAGCCAAGTCCATTACTTTAAGTTCTTTATCAAGAACCGTGTTGTAAGACAACGTATCATACAACTCTGCGTCTGGGTTTGCTACAGGGTCAGAAGTAAATACACCATCTACTTTTGTCGCTTTTAGAACTACGTCAGCTTCGATTTCGATACCACGTAGACATGCAGCAGAATCCGTAGTGAAGAATGGGTTACCCGTACCAGCAGAGAAGATCACAACGCGACCTTGACGTAGTTGGCTGATTGCATCTGCCCAGTTGTAGTCGTCACACACACCTTTAAGAGGGATTGCAGACATTACACGTGCGTTTACGTAAGCACGGTGAAGAGCGTCACGCATTGCAAGGCCGTTCATTACCGTTGCAAGCATACCCATGTGGTCACCAACAACGCGGTTCATGCCAGCTTCAGCAAGACCAGCACCACGGAACAAGTTACCGCCACCGATAACAACACCAACTTGAACGCCTAGTTCAACCAATTCTTTTACTTCTTGAGCCATACGATCAAGGATCGTTGGGTCAATACCAAAACCTTCTTCGCCTTGTAGCGCTTCACCGCTAAGTTTTAACAGAATACGTTGATACACTGGTTTAGGGTTCGTAGTCATGGAGTTTACCTTCCAAAGAGTTGATGATTAACAGTCATGGATAAAAACTGAGTAAGTCAGTTTGCATTCATAACCACTAACGTTGCCTTCAAAAATAGTTCACTATTCATAAAAAGACCGCAGCATTTGCCACGGTCTTTTTTCAAACAATACGCTAAGGATTAACCTTTTTGTACCGCTGCAACTTCGTCAGCGAAGCTCATTTCAGCAGCTTTCTCGATACCTTCACCAACTTCTAGACGTACGAAGTTAGATACTGCAGCGCCTTTTTCTTTAAGGATTTCGCCAACAGTTTTCTTAGGTTCCATGATGAAAGCTTGACCAGTTAGAGAGATTTCGCCCGTGAATTTCTTCATACGGCCGATAACCATTTTCTCAGCGATCTCTTGAGGCTTGCCTTCGTTCATAGCGATTTCAACTTGAACTTCTTTCTCTTTAGCAACTACGTCTGCTGGTACGTCTTCTGGGTTAACAAACTCAGGACGAGAAGCAGCAACGTGCATAGCAACGTGCTTAAGAGTTTCAGCTTCGCCTTCACCAGCTACAACAACACCGATTTTCTCACCGTGACGGTAAGAAGCTAGTGCAGCACCTTCAACGTAAGCTACGCGACGGATGTTGATGTTTTCGCCGATTTTAGCAACTAGAGCAACGCGAGTTTCTTCGAACTGTGCTTGTAGCTCTTCTACAGAAGCTTTAGAAGCTACTGCTGCAGCTGCAACTTCTTCTGCAAACGCAGTGAAGCTAGCATCTTTTGCTACGAAGTCAGTTTGGCAGTTAACTTCAAGAAGAACAGCTACACCGTTCTCTTCTTTGATGATGATTGCGCCTTCAGCAGCAACGTTACCAGCTTTCTTAGCTGCTTTCGCTGCGCCAGATTTACGCATGTTTTCAATTGCTAGTTCGATGTCAGCGTTTGCTTCTACAAGCGCTTTCTTACATTCCATCATGCCAGCGCCAGTGCGCTCGCGAAGTTCTTTAACTAGAGCAGCAGTTACAGTTGCCATTCTCTATTCCTCGGTTGATTCGAAAATAAGGTAAAAATCAGGGGCCAAAATGAGGCCCCCGATCTAACTATAACTTAGCTTACATTTAATAAAGATTTCAAAATCTATATTAGCTAAGCCAAGCGTGATTCAGAGCCGCTATTATTCAGCTTCTACAAAACCATCTTTTTCAGCAGCTACAGCAGCAACGTCTTTGTTACGACCTTCTTTAACCGCGTCTGCAGCAGCGTTTAGGTAAAGCTGTACTGCACGGATTGCATCGTCGTTACCTGGGATAACGAAGTCAACGCCGTCTGGGTTAGAGTTAGTATCAACTACAGCGTAAACTGGGATACCTAGGTTGTTTGCTTCTTTAACTGCGATGTGTTCGTGATCAGCATCGATTACGAATAGAGCGTCTGGTAGGCCGCCCATGTTCTTGATACCACCAAGAGACTTCTCTAGCTTCTCCATTTCACGAGTACGCATTAGAGCTTCTTTCTTAGTTAGCTTGTCGAAAGTACCGTCTTGAGCTTGCGCTTCAAGTTCTTTCAGACGCTTGATAGACTGACGAACAGTTTTGTAGTTCGTTAGCATACCGCCTAACCAGCGGTTGTTAACGTAGAACTGGTTGCTGTTTACAGCAGCTTCTTTAACAGCTTCAGATGCAGCGCGCTTAGTACCAACGAAAAGAACTTTACCTTTCTTCTCACCAACTTTAGCGATTTCTGCTAGAGCTTCGTTGAACATTGGTACAGTTTTTTCTAGGTTGATGATATGTACTTTGTTACGAGCACCAAAGATGAATGGCTTCATTTTTGGGTTCCAGTAACGAGTTTGGTGACCGAAGTGAACACCAGCTTTAAGCATATCGCGCATTGATACAGTTGCCATTTTAAAATCCTCTATGGGGTTAGGCCTCCACATCCCCCATGAATCCGACCCCTAACAACTAACCACTTTTCAGCCGTTATCTGTGTTGTTGAGGCACCCCGGAACATGTGTCGGAATGTGTGTGATTTAAAGAAATAAGTTAGTGGACATAAAGCTTGTTTCGCCAATTGGAGAAAACAGTCCTGATGTCCGGCGCGCTTTATACCATATTTTGTCTATCTATGGCTAGAAAAAATTCTAAAAATAGCGACTGCTATACTGATCCCTATCGGCGAATTTCACCTATAAATAGTGTCGCTATTCATTCACTTCTGTCTCAATAAATTGATCACGATTCACTCACGTTGAGCAGTATCCACCAGCAATGTATGGGCATGGGAATGTTGCGCTAAATTGCTGCACTGATAGAATAGCCCCAATATGCACACTTAGGTGCTACCAAATTAAGAGATATGCAATGGCTGTAAAAATTAAAACTGCTGAAGAAATTGAAAAAATGCGCGTCGCCGGCAAGCTGGCCGCTGACATTATTGAGATGATCGAACCTCACATCCAAGTGGGTACCACGACGGAAGAGCTCAATACGCTTTGTCATGAGTACGCTCTAGAAAGAGGTGCATACTCTGCGCCACTCGATTACCACGGTTTCCCTAAGTCTATCTGTACGTCTATCAATCATATTGTGTGTCACGGCATTCCCGCGTCACAAGACGAGACGGGTAGCACAGGTCAATTCAAACCTGCGGTACTCAAAGATGGCGACATTCTGAACGTTGATATCACAGTTATCATCCCTGATGACGCAAATGCCGATCTTAGTACTCGCCCTCAAGGCTACCACGGTGACACCTCTAAGATGTTCCTAGTGGGTGAGGTTTCACCTGCAAACAAGCGTCTGTGCATGGTTGCTCAAGAAGCACTTTACGAAGGCATGCGCCAAGTTAAGCCAGGTGTTCAACTTGGTCAAATCGGTACTGCTATCGAGAAGTACATCAAAACAAACAACAAGAACAACCCACGCGCTAAGTTCTCTATTGTTAAAGATTACTGTGGTCACGGCATTGGTTCTGAATTCCACGAAGATCCACAAGTAGTTCACTACAAGAACAGCGATCGCACCGTGCTAAAAGCAGGCATGTGCTTCACTATCGAGCCAATGATCAACGCGGGTAAGTTTGGCTGTCGTCTTGATGACGAAGATAGCTGGACAGTATACACAGCAGACAGCAAGAACTCGGCTCAATGGGAGCACACTCTGGTTGTAACTGATACTGGTTGTGAAGTACTAACACTGCGCAGCGATGATACAATCCCACGTATCATGAAGAACGCTTAGTTCACCGAACTGAGCGCATCAGCCTTTTAAAAATATCCTCGCATTGTCGAGGATATTTTTTATCCACTCAATTTCGATTTTCCATCAGCTTCTGTTAAATTGTTTACTATTCTCATTTGCTTGCACGGATAGCAGACTATGCCTTATCAATGCCCTCTTACGTTCAATGACGAACAAATTGAAATCTGCGAATTAAAAAATCAGCTCGAGATCTTCACGCAGTATCAAAAAAATGAATTTCTGAACCACCATCCCGTCACCGATTTGGTTCTACTGCGCTCCGAATACATGGATTTACTTCTCAATCGTTTGTGGGAAAATTTCGGATTCAACAAACTGCCTCATATTTCACTTGTCGCAGTGGGTGGTTATGGTCGTGGCGAACTGCATCCTTTGTCTGACATTGATATTCTCATTGTCTCGCAAAAAACACTACCACCAGCTCTTGGTGAAAAGGTCAGTCAATTCATTACTCTACTTTGGGATTTAAAGCTCGAAGTTGGCCATGCTGTGCGAACTATTACTGAGTGTCTCGATATCGGCACCGATGATTTAACCGTCGCGACCAACCTACAAGAGTCGCGATTGTTATGTGGTAGTGAAGACACTTTCCAAGAACTAAAACTGAAGATTCATTCCGATTCATTTTGGCCAAGTGAGACGTTTTACAAAGCCAAGATTCAAGAACAGAGAGAGCGTCATGCTCGCTACCACGACACCACCTATAATTTAGAACCGGACATCAAATCGACTCCGGGAGGGCTCAGAGACATCCATACCCTGAGCTGGGTTGCGCGTCGCCACTTCGGCGCGACCTCTTTGTTAGAGATGAGCAAATACGGCTTTCTGACCGATGCTGAATATCGTGAGCTCGTTGAGTGCCAAGATTTTTTATGGCGTGTTCGCTTTGCATTGCATATTGAACTGCGCCGTTACGACAACCGTTTAACGTTCGCGCATCAAGCTCAAGTCGCTGAACATCTGGGTTATACGGGTGAAGGAAACCGTGGTGTTGAGATGATGATGAAAGAGTTCTACCGAACCCTTCGTCGTGTTGCTGAACTGAATAAGATGCTGCTTAAGCTGTTCGATCAAGCGATCATCAATGGCGGTCAAACCCAAGACGCTGAAATTCTCGATAGTGATTTCCAACGTCGAGGTTCGTTGATCGAAGCGCGCAAGCCTGCCCTATTCCAAGCAAGACCAGAAACCATTCTCGATATGTTCATCCATATCGCCAATGACTCGACTATCGAAGGGGTAAGTCCACCAACATTGCGACAACTGCGTACGGCACGCCGTCGATTGAACCGATTCCTGCATACCATTCCTGAAGCTCGTGACAAGTTCATGGATCTAGTTCGCCACCCTAATGCCCTGCACAAAGCCTTTAGCTTAATGCACAAATTGGGCGTGCTCTCTGCGTACTTACCGCAGTGGAGCCAGATCGTTGGTCAGATGCAGTTTGACCTATTCCATGTTTACACCGTGGATGAGCACAGTATCCGCCTGCTCAAGCACATCAACCGCTTTGGTCAAATCGAAAACCACGATAAGCACCCTATCTGCTGTGAAGTCTATCCTCGAGTACAGAAGAAAGAGTTGCTGATCCTTGCCGCTATCTTCCATGACATCGGCAAAGGCCGCGGCGGAGACCACTCTGAGATAGGTGCGGTTGAGGCTTACTCTTTCTGTATTGAACACGGGCTATCGAAGCCTGAAGCCAAACAAGTCGCGTGGTTGGTACAAAATCACCTATTGATGTCAGTAACGGCTCAACGTCGTGATATCTACGACCCAGATGTGATCACCGAATTCGCCAAAAAAGTGCGTGATGAAGAATCACTCGAGCTACTGGTTTGTTTAACCGTTGCCGATATCTGTGCGACTAACCCTGAGCTATGGAACAGTTGGAAACGAACCCTGTTAGCTGAGCTGTTCCACTCAACGCAGCGAGCACTGCGCCGCGGCTTGGAAAACCCTGTCGATGTCAGAGACCGTATTCGTCACAACCAACAAATGGCATCAGCACTGCTGCGTAAAGAAGGCTTCACCGCTCGTGAGATTGAAGTGTTGTGGCAACGCTTTAAGGCCGATTATTTCTTGCGTCACACACATAAACAAATCGCTTGGCACTGTGAGCACTTACTTCGCCTAGAAGACCCAAGCCAACCGTTAGTGCTGATCAGTAAGAAAGCGACGCGCGGTGGCACAGAAGTGTTCGTTTATTGTAAAGACCAAGCAGCACTGTTTGCGACCGTGGTTGCCGAACTCGACAGACGTAACTTTAACGTTCATGACGCGCAGGTCATGGTTAGCAAAGATGGTCATGTTTTGGATACCTTTATCGTACTAGACCAGCACGGCGAAGCGATTGATGAAGCAAGACACAAAGCCGTTGCTAAACATCTGACTCATGTATTGACTGATGGCCGCCCGACTAAGATTAAGACGCGTCGCACGCCACGTAACTTGCAACACTTTAAGGTCAAAACCTTAGTTGAGTTCCTACCAACCAAGAGCAAGAAACGTACCTTGATGGAGTTAAGAGCTCTTGATACGCCGGGGTTATTGGCTCAAGTCGGTGCAACCTTTGCGGAGCTAGACATCAACTTGCACGGTGCCAAAATCACCACCATAGGTGAGCGAGCAGAGGATCTGTTTATTCTGACCAGTGAAGCGGGAGGAAGGCTGTCTGAAGAACAAGAACAGGCACTAAGAGAACGATTAACCGAGCACGTTTCTGAACTCGCACCTTAGAAAGCGAATTCAGTCTAAAAACAGGTTTAATAACCAAATAAGTGTGGGCAAAGATAGAGAGCGATCTTGCCCACAACTTACAATCAATTCACAGATATCAACTATCTAGCTCGTCGTTAGGCTGCTACATTGATCAAGTCAATTACATAAAAGTATTACATTCATAACCTAGAGGTCGCTTATGTATCCAAACCTCACTGGCTTAGGTATCCACGAACCTAAACAGATTGAACGTTACTCCCTTCGCCAAGAAGCGCACAAAGATATCCTGAAGATTTACTTTCGTAAGCAGAAAGGGGAACTGTTCGCGAAAAGCGTTAAATTTAAGTACCCACGACAAGTAAAAAGTGTGCTTGTTAGCGGTGGCAATAATCAATACAAAGAAGTGACAGAGATTAACCGCAACCTCACTCTTGTGATTGATGAACTCAACAAAATCACCAAACCGACGCCAACGGCTGAGGTGGATGTGAAGCAGAGGATCCTTACCGACTTACGCCATCTAGAGAAAGTGGTATCAAGCAAGATCGCTGAGATCGAAGCTGATCTAGAAAAGCTAAAATGATCCCGCGACTAACTATTACTGTTAACTAACCAACATTAGTTATGCCGTTAAGGTTATACAGATACAAAAAGGGCTGATATCACTATCAGCCCTTTGTTTTTTATTCTATTTTCTCTATTCACTTAGACTGGAGATTGCCTAAACACGCGAGACTTACTTAGACAAGCAAGTTTGAGCATCGATTAAGTTAGTATCCCACTCAAAGGTTTCAAACAACCTTAGCCAAGTTTCATCAAGGTTGGCCTTCATCACCAACTCTTCTTTTGTGAAAGGATGGATAAAGCGAAGCTCAGAAGCGTGCAACAACAAACGATGCGAATCTAAATCATCACGGAACAGTCGATTGTGTTTACCATCACCATGTGAAGTATCACCGACAATCGGATGTCTTAGATGAGCCATGTGACGACGCAGCTGATGTTTGCGACCTGTCTTTGGCATCATCTCAACCAAGCAGTAGCGGCTCGTAGGAAAGCGTCCTGTTGAATATGGCACTTCTACTTTTACTAGCGGTTCATAGACTGTCACTGCCTCTTGCGCTTCTTTGTCTTCTTTCGCGAACTTATCTGCGATCTTATCCAGCTCAACCTTAAGTGCATAATCGAGCGTATCGCCCTCTTCTATCCAGCCACGCACAATCGCATGATAAGTCTTTTGCATCTCATGGTTGGCGAACATCGGCATGACTTCAGAGGCAACCTCACTCGACAATGCAAACACCAAAACACCGGATGTAGGTCGGTCTAAACGATGCAAAGGAAATACATGCTGACCAATTTGGTCACGCAGTGTTTGCATAACAAATTGAGTCTCGTGTTTATCCAACCATGAGCGATGTACTAGCATACCTGCAGGCTTATTCACCGCGACAAAATACTCATCTTGATAAATGATCTCTAACATTACGCATATACCTCATCAATGCTCTGAATTGTCACTAGCAGTTCGACTTTGTCTGCCTCATTTTTCCACACTTCACCAAAATAAGGATGGATAGCAAAGCCTTTCGGTAGGCTCATTTGGGCATCCATCATTGCGTTGATCTTAACGATAAAGATCCACTGCAACCACTCTTCCGGTTGTAACGAATCAATCCCGAAAGGTTCAACGCTCGCCAGAGCTTCATCCGAAGGCGGAAGCGTGCTCCATAGCGAACATTGGCGCATTTGTTCTTCTAGTTGTTGAAGTAAAAGAGGTAACTTTGTGGCTGCTGTCATTTTTCACCAAGTTATTTATCTAGTGACCTTGAAATTGGGGCATAGAGTACCATCTATTTAGGAAAGAAAGTTAGGAGCTTTATTACTATGGAAACGATTCACACGCTCACTCAGTTACTAAAGAATAGCGGTTGCCAGTACGATATCTACGACCTAGGTCGCCGTATTCAGAAGATCGACAACACCTTATTCTCTGATGTTGAGCAAGGGAAACAGCCGTACCCATTTCCACTTCAGAAACAAGCTCACTTAGCGATTAGTTACTGGAACGAACACAAGCAACCTTGGATCTGGTTCCTAAAATTCAAACTGGACGAAAGAGGCCTATTACATCAAGGTGATGTCGGCAATTTCCTTAAGTTTGTTATCGAAGCGATGGGCACGCGTTTAAACGGTGACATCAGCGAAGAGCAACAGCAAAAGCTGTCAAACAACCCTTATACCTTCAAGCCTTCTGAAGACAAAATGGCTGTATTTCATAGCCAAGTAAGAGCAGGTTTAGACCTTGCGACGAGCCAATATTACGAGCACGCTCAGCATTACTTCACAGGTGAGCTTGGTTGGGATAACTGGAAAACGGTTGGACTACAAGGCATCACCGATATGTGCGCGCGTTTAGGCAGCCAACAAAACGGTGTCTCTATTCGCAAAGCCATCAATAAGCTGCCATCAGAACCGCTATACGCGACGTTAGGCGCGCTTGAGCACACACAAATCAATGACAAACTCGCGCAACGCTTACAAGAGCTTGCAGAGAATGAGATCGCTAGTAAAGAGCCTGATTTGTTCTTACTTTCAGCCTTGGTTCGTGCCCTTTCCGGTGCAGAACAAGGGATCGCGAATAACATCATTAACCAAGTTCTCGCTAGTCCACGCTTGAGCCACCAAGAAGTGTTGATTGGTTTAGCAGGTCGCAGCTGGCATGCGCTACAAGACCCTGCGATTGCTGAGCAATTCTTGCTACGTCTCGCACAAACGGGCAATCAAAACCTGTTCAATCAGTTATTTGCAGATTTGGTGATGATTCCGACACTAAGAATGGTATTTTTACCCTTGTTGAATTCGAACCCATCACCTGAGCTCGCCAACGCATTGATTGAGTTACAACAAGCGGCTAAGTCTCAATAGCAGGGTAAATCAATCCCGGATTAACTGAAGCACATGCTGGCTCAAGTAACGGACCAGTTCAATAGCTCGTAAGAGCATGCTCAAAACACGATTGGAATAGAAAGATAAAAGGAAGTATGGATTAAATGATAGATAACTTATTGGCTATTTTGATGCTGTGCTTCTTTTGCTTTTTCTTTTGGCAGCAGCGCAGGCAATCAGAGCTTGCGAAAACTGCCATTGCGAGAAAATGTAAAGAGCTCGACTTGCAGCTACTAAGCGTTGCCTTCAGTGGTCATAAATTTAAGATGCGCCATGAGCTAACCACCATTTGGCGCTGGCACACTGTGTACCAATTTGAGTTTTCAGCATTGGGTGATGATCTGTACCAAGGAAAACTGACTATGGTCGGCTTCCGCTCTATGCGGTTTGAGCTACAGCCTCATAGAATGTAACGTCGCAAAACTCGGTATAACGATATTCATGATAAGGGCCAAACTGATCTTGTTTGGTCTCTTTAAATGCAAAGCCTAACTTTTCGAGTAACTTAATCGATGGGTTATGACCGACATTAACGGTCGCAACAACATTCGTTAAGTGCTCTTCAAAACAAACCAAACTAAAGAAAGGTTTTAGCACTTCACTAGCAAGACCTTGATTCCAAAATTCTTTATCCAAAATAAAGCCAAGCTCATGCTGACCCTCTTCTGATGAAACAAAGACATGTCCAAGATATTCACGGGTTTGGTTGTGGATAATGGCTCGGCAGAAGCCGGCGTTGTCTTGCAGTATCTCTTGAAATAAGAGCTTCGCAGAGGCAATAGAGTGCGGCCCATTCATTTCAGCACGATTAATGGGGCAGCAATTCAACTTGATAAAGTCGTGTTGTAGCTGTTCGGTATAAGGTACCAACAGCGTTCTTGAGGTTGCTATCGTCATAAAACACTCCTTGTGTTGACCATTAGCAGAAAAGCAGTGTCGCGCCCTTAGATATAAGCTCTCGATTAAAAAGAGCCTCCTAGATAGAGAAAAGCCTCAGGAAAAGAAAAGCCCCGACACCGAAGTGTCAGGGCTAGGGTCTTACTCGCAGCAGTCCGGCTACTAATAAATGCTCCATGCATCATCCATAATAGTGGCTGTAATCCTTCAGCTCTTTCCTTTACTTCGCCGTCCTAGCGGTGTCCAATCATCCTGAAAGCTAACAATCCTAGTTAGCGCACATCACTTGTTCCGTGAGCGGTGTCCTTTACATCGTCCTGATGCTAATCCAACCCTTTAAATCCTAAAGGTGTCCATTGTCATTCCGTTGCAGCTAACTTCCTGTTAACTGGCTGTATCCCTACAATGTCCTTACGCTCCATGCTTGACTACTCAATCCGAAGTAACCAAATCTTCATCCTGAAGATAACCAAATCCTTGGTGCTTTCCTGTTCCGTGTCAGAATCCTTCCGACAAGGTTTAATTTACGCGATTTAGGATTTTGGACAATAGATTTGCATCACACTTTCAATTCAATAAAGTTGTTAATTATATAAAACAATTAAAATTCAAAAACTTAACCATATGCACTTAAATCTCTCTAGTGATGTATTCGTGTTATCTCACAGCCTTTGTAAGAGATCTCTCACAAGCTATGGGCGGTTTTATGATTCGCTATCATTCACCGGAGCGAGTAAAATGACCAAAGACTAAAAATGGAGGTCAACATGCTGACAAAAGATGTGTCTGAAGAGTTGAAATCAGTGCTTGAAGGACTGCAAGCACAAGGGAAAGAGCCGACAGTTGCTTTAGTTAAAGCTCGTATGAGCACATCCGTTCCGATGCCAGCTTTAATCATGACTATCAAAAGCTGGAAAAGCGCCAATCGCGTCCCTAAAGTTGAAGTCGCGACACAAGAAGAGCCGACACTTGATCGTGTTAGCCAACTGGAAAAGCAAATCCTTGAACTTACCGCTCGCGTTGCCACGCTTGAAGCTAAGTTAACTGAGTAATAAGTTAACTGAACAATAAGTTAACTGGCCAATAAGGCAACTGAGCAATAAGTTGACCGATAAATAAGCTAACAGAGAAATAGAACACTATGAAGATATGGGTTGATGCGGACGCTTGTCCAAAGGTTATCCGTGAAACAATCGTACGCGCAGCTGAACGCACAGGGGTCGAATGTACCTTTGTCGCGAACCATTTGGTTCCCGTACCCAAGCGTAATAACATTCACTCAATTCAAGTTCCAAGCGGATTTGATATTGCAGATGATGAAATCGTAAAACGCACTGAACCCGGCGATCTGGTGATTACCTCTGACATTCCTCTGGCTGACGAAGTGATCACTAAAGGTGGGCAAGCACTCAGCTCTCGTGGTGAGCTTTACACCAAAGAGACCATTAAAGCGCGTCTGAACATTCGTGACTTTATGGATACCATGCGCTCAAGTGGCATCCAAACGGGTGGACCAAGTGCCCTTTCTCAAACCGACCGTCGTGAGTTTGCCAACCACTTAGATAGAATTCTAGCCAAACGCTAGCTGGCTCATCCGAGCTTAACCTAGTTCTATCTCTCCATAAAAAATCAAAAAACCTGCAAACAATGCAGGTTTTTTTAATATCAATTAGAAGAAGGTTTCCCCTACTCTACAACTAAGGCGTGTAGTACGTTGCAGCACCTGGACCTACTGGTAGGCCAAATACGAATACCCAAACGTAGAACATTAAGCTCCAACCAACCAAGAATACGATTGAGTATGGAAGCATAGTTGCAATCAGAGTACCGATACCTAGGTTCTTCATGTAACGCGTCGCTACAGCTAGGATAAGACCAAAGTAGCTCATCATTGGCGTAATGATGTTGGTTGTTGAATCACCGATACGGTAAGCCGCTTGAATCGTTTCAGGTGCGTAACCTACTAACATTAGCATTGGAACAAAGATTGGCGCTGTTACTGCCCACTGAGCAGAAGCCGAACCGATCATCAGGTTAATGAAGCCACACATTAGGATGAATGCGAAGAACAACATTGGACCCGTTAGGCCGATATCCTGTAGGAAAGTAGCACCTGCAACTGCGAATACTTGACCGAAGTTAGTCCACTTGAAGAAAGCAACAAACTGAGCAGCGAAGAACACAAGTACGATGTACATGCCCATTGAAGACATAGACTTAGACATTGCATTGATTACATCACGGTCTGTTTTCATTGTGCCGGTAACTTTACCGTAAACAAAACCAGGAACTGCGAAGAATACGAAGATGAACGCTACGATACTTTTCAGGAATGGAGAACCTGAAACCGTACCTGCTGCTGAACGTAGAACACCATCAGCTGGAACAATCGTCCAAGCAAGAAGCGCTGAAACCGCTAGCACTGCGATACCCGCAAACTTAAGGCCTTTCTTCTCAACGTCTGTTAGCTTGCCCATTGAATCATTTGATAAATCTTCAGACGCTTCTTCGTCGTTGTATTTACCCAGTTTTGGTTCAACAATCTTCTCAGTTACAAATGCACCTGTAATCGCGATGAAGAAAGTAGAAACAAACATGAAGTACCAGTTTGATTCAGGACCAACGTTGTAAGTCGGGTCAATCATTTGTGCTGCTGTTGTAGTAATACCAGAAAGCAGCGGGTCAACCGTACCGATTAGAAGGTTTGCAGAGTAACCACCAGATACACCAGCAAATGCTGCCGCTAGACCTGCTAATGGGTGACGACCCAAAGAGTGGAAAAGCATTGCTGCAAGCGGGATAAGTACTACATAGCCAAGCTCTGAAGCCGTGTTAGAGATAATACCTGCGAAAACTACGGTTACCGTAACCATGCGCTTAGATGCGCCCATTACCATGCCACGCATCGCCGCAGATAATAGACCTGAGTGCTCAGCAATCGCTACACCTAGCATTGCAACAAGCACGGTACCTAATGGCGCAAAGCCAACAAAGTTTGTCACTAGATTAGTAACAATGAGCTGTAAGCCTTCAGCATTAAGTAAGCTTACAACGTAGATCATGCCGTCAGCAGCACGACCTGGAGCACCTTCTGGACGAGGGTCCATAACAGAGACTTCAAAATATCCAGCGATACCTGAAGTAACTAGAATAGCGACACAGAAGATTGCGAAAAGAGTGATCGGGTGGGGTAATAGGTTCCCCAAATATTCAACACCATCGAGAAAACGGGTAAAAATAGGTTTCTTTGGCGAGTTGTTTTTTATTGAAGCTGATGAACTCATCAGTTCCCTCCTTGTAGTGATTCCTATGCAATTGTGACAAAAATGTTCAAATTGCCAGCGAAGGGTACGCGACAAAATTATCAATTAGAAATTCAAAATGTTACAAAATGTGTAGCAAACGACGATTTTTAACTCTATTTGAACAATTAATTAGCAAATAAATCTACATTAAATACAAAATCTAGATTTATAATTCACAACTACACATTCACTACAAATATAAGTGATAGTATAACCCATTGATTCACTTGAAAATAAAACACACCATACGATAAGTTAATACACAATATCCTGTCAGGTTCTTCTCAAGGGAAAAGAAAAACAGACAAATGAATGAAGTTTGACTTTCCCCTCGTTTTTACACTCGCGTCACATCAATTTGACTGACTAATTCTGAACCGCTTTGAATCTCGGATTGGTTTTGCAGATAACATAATGACGACCTCTGCGCTTTACTATCTGGCAATCAGGATGGCGGCTTTTCGCGCTTTTAAGTGATTTCACAACTTTCATTCTATTTCGCTCCCTTACCTAATTGACCAAAACGACGAGTGAAGTTCGCAACGCGTCCCTCTTTATGTAGCACTCGTTGTTTGCCCGTATAGAAAGGATGCGACTTTGGCGACACCTCAATCGTGAAGTAAGGGCAAGTATTGCCGACTTCCCATTCGATAGTACGGTCTGTTTTTAGCGTTGAGCCGATTAAGAAGTACTCATCGACAATGGTGTCATGAAAAACCACGGGACGGTAATCTGGATGGATATTCGGTTTCATTGTATTCCCCTTAAATAACCAACTTGATATGTTATAACACTACAAGTGACAATTGTTATCAAAAGAAAAACAAGCGATTTTATGATATTTTCCCGTCTTAATCGTAATCAGAGAACACCCAACTATGTACACAATTGAACCTGTTGGCTTTATTGAGTCTCCTTATAAAGAGAAGTTCGCTGTGCCAAGGCAGCCCAGGTTGGTACCCACATCCACCTCAAGAGTCAGATTGGTTGATGCAGCAAACTGCCTTGAGTCTGTTCGTGATATAGAGCAATTTAGCCATGTTTGGTTACTATTTCTGTTCGACAAGAACCTTGAAGCAGGCTGGAAACCAACTGTGAGGCCACCTCGCCTTGGCGGGAATGAACGTATTGGTGTATTCGCGTCACGTGCCACATTCAGACCAAATGGAATTGGCATGTCTGCGGTTGAACTAAAAGGTGTGTCTCAAGAGAAAGGACTGACTTGGTTGGATCTCGGCAGCGTCGACTTAGTAGACGGTACACCGATCATCGACATCAAGCCTTATATCCCCTATTCAGATTCGATTCCGGATGCATTGGGAGGGTTTGCCGCCGATGAACCAGAAGTGCTCGACGTTAACTTTTCGCAGCAAGCGCAAAGTAAGCTCGCAAGCCATCCACAAGCGCGCCATATCATTCAGGTGATCAAAGAAGTATTAGGCCAAGATCCTCGCCCTGCCTATAAGAAAGGTAAGCCTGACAACAAGGAATATGCGGTAAATTTGTTCAATCTTAACGTGAAATTCGTGGTTGAAACGCTTTTCATCAATGTAACTGACATTGAACGCTTTTGAGATCCCAAATAGGCTGATATTATATGCGGCTATATCAGATTTGCTGTGGTTACGAACGACAGCAAGTTTTCTTTTATCAATGATGAAACGGATACCATAGAATGCGTACCAGTAACTACCTTCTTTCTACTCTGAAAGAGACTCCAAACGACGCAGAAGTTATCAGCCACCAGCTGATGCTACGTGCAGGTATGATCCGTAAGCTAGCTTCAGGTTTATATACTTGGCTACCTACTGGTCTACGTGTACTGCGTAAAGTCGAAAATATCGTTCGCCAAGAGATCGATAATGCAGGTGCCGTTGAAATCTTGATGCCCGTAGTTCAACCGTTTGAGCTTTGGGAAGAGACTGGCCGTTCTGAAAAGATGGGGCCTGAGCTACTTCGTTTCACAGACCGTCACTCTCGTCCATTTGTTCTTAGCCCAACAGCTGAAGAAGTGGTAACGAGTCTAGTACGTAACGAGATCAGCTCTTACAAACAGCTACCTCTAAATCTGTACCAAATCCAGACTAAATTCCGTGATGAGCGCCGCCCTCGTTTTGGCGTAATGCGTGCACGTGAATTCTCTATGATGGATGCGTACAGCTTTGATATCGACAAAGAAGGCTTAGAAAAGTCTTACCAAGCGATGCACGATGCTTACTGTAAAGCATTCGACCGTATGGGCCTTGAATACCGTCCAGTATTGGCAGACTCTGGCGCAATCGGCGGCAGCGGCTCTCAAGAGTTCCACGTTCTTGCTGAAAGCGGCGAAGACCTAATCGCATTCTCAACTGAGTCAGATTACGCAGCAAACATCGAAAAAGCAGAAGCACTTGCTCCTACTGAAGATGCAGCAGCACCAACTCAAGAGATGGAACTGGTTGATACACCAAATGCGAAAACTATCGCAGAATTGGTAGAGCAACACGGTCTAGCAATCGAGAAGACAGTTAAGACTCTATTCGTTAAAGCATCTGATGAAGTAGAAGCAGATATCATTGCTCTAATCATCCGTGGTGACCACGAACTGAACGAAGTGAAAGCAGAGAACCTTCCACAGGTTGCTTCTCCGCTAGAGATGGCTTCTGAAGAAGAAATCCGCGCACTTGTTGGTGCAGGTCCTGGTTCACTTGGACCTGTTGGCCTAGAGCTACCATTCATCGTTGACCGCTCTGTTGCTGTAATGAGCGACTTTGGCGCTGGTGCAAACGTAGATGGTAAGCACTACTTCGGCATCAACTGGGGTCGTGACGTTGAGCTTGCTCAAGTTGAAGATCTACGTAACGTTGTTGAAGGCGACCTTAGCCCATGTGGTCAAGGTACTATTCAGCTTAAGCGTGGTATCGAAGTTGGTCACATCTTCCAACTAGGTAATACTTACTCTAAAGCAATGAACTGTAACGTGCTTGGTCCTGATGGTAAGAGCGTAATCCTAGAAATGGGTTGTTACGGTATCGGTGTTTCACGTGTTGTTGCATCTGCTATCGAGCAAAACCACGATAAATTCGGTATCACTTGGCCAGACGCACTAGCGCCGTTCCAAGTTGCTATCGTACCAATGAACATGCACAAATCTGAGCGCGTTAAAGAAGCAGCTGAGAAGCTATACGCTGAATTAACAGCTATGGGTATCGAAGTTTTATTCGATGACCGTAAAGAGCGCCCTGGTGTTATGTTTAAAGATATCGAGCTTGTGGGTATCCCTCACACTATCGTTATCGGCGATCGCAGCATGGACGAAGGTAACTTCGAATACAAAAACCGTCGTACTGGTGATAAAGAAGCTATCGCAATGGACACGGTTATCGAGCACCTTAAGGCTCAACTAGCTTAGTAATCCGATTACTGACTAGATAAACATTGAAAGGCTGCCGTTAGGTGGCCTTTTTTGTGCCTGTCATTTCGCTTCAAACTCCCTTCTATTTATCAGTAGAGTAAATAACGTAAGTTAATCCCCTGTTCATCTTTAAATCCGTATATTGGTGTCATCAACTTTTTGGACATGCTCACCATTGGAGGTATCGATGGATATCAAAAGCTTACTGAACCAAGCACTTAAATCAGATCTCGTAAAACAAGGTACTCAGAAACTTTCACAAGGGTCTTCAAGTTTAAGTGGCCTTTCTCAAGGCAGCAATAGCAAGAGTAGCAGTAAAAGTACACTCGGAGCCTTCGGTGCAGGCGCAGTTGGCGGAGGACTGTTAGGTGCGTTAATGGGCTCTAAGAAGACTAAGAAAATCGGTAAGAAAGCGGCTGGGATTGGCGGCGCAGCAGCACTGGGCGCTTTGGCTTATAAAGTCTACAACGACTACCAGTCCAAACAAGGCCAGACACCTAACGCCGAACAGGCTCAGTTTGATGAAAATGATGCAAACCACAGCGTGCTGATTCTACGATCGATGATTGCCGCGTCTAAAGCTGATGGCCATGTTGATGAAGAAGAGATGGCTAAGATAGAGCAAGCCGTCGAGAATATGGGCGCTGATTATCAACTGACTAAATTGGTCTCTGAAGAACTGCATAAGCCACTCGACCCAAGCGAAATCGCTCAACTGGCAACGTCACCTCAACAGGCGAGTGAGATCTACTTAGCCTCTTTGATTGTGGCCGACGAACAGAATTTCATGGAAAAGGCGTACCTGAAAGAGCTCGCGAAACAGCTCAATCTTGCTGATGAAGTCACCTATCAACTTGAACAACAAGTCTCTGGCTAATCGGCAAGTACCAAACGAAGCCGTAAAGAACGGCCTAAGCAGCGAGCTAACCAAGTGAGATATTGAGCAAGGACAAACTAACTCTGAACTTGATCAGATCCACTTTGTTTTTGCTTATCTCTATGTGTATATTGAGATCAATTATCATTTGGTTAGGTATAAAAATGAAAGTATACGATTGTTGTGATTTGGTGCGTGAACTGTATTCTCAAATTGGCAGTGGCGACCAAGGCTATATCCCTAAAGCGATCACCTGCGCGGTAAAAACATTGAATGACCTTGCTGCCGATGAGTCTCTTCCTAAAGAAGCTCGTGAACGTGCAGCCTTTGCCGCTGCTAACTTACTGATTTCAGATTTCGAGGACTAATATGAACCTCGCTAACTTTGAAAAAATGGATCCTGTAATGTTGATGAGTATCGTCAACATGAAGCTACGTGACGACTTCGGTGGTGATTTGGATCGAGTGGTCAACTTCTACGAAATCGACAAAGCAGCCTTAATCGCTAAGCTCGCGTCTGCTGGTTTTGAGTATCTTCCAGAAGCTAAACAGTTTCGATAGTCGTTTAAAAAATCTTCCTATTTAAAGACCAACCTCTGTGTTGGTCTTTTTTTGTTGGTGATACGTAATAAGGAAACACGCAGCAAACCCATTATAAATTATCTGTATGCACCTATACTTTTATATCTTAGAGTCAACGAACGCGCCTTGAACCAAAGCGTATTGTTGTATAGGCTACCCAAACTAGCATATAAAACTCATCACTCAACTTGATGATAGTGAAGGATTAACAATGAAAAGACTCGGACTTTTAGCCGTTATCGCAGCCGCACTCACCGCAGGTTGCGCTTCAAATACTCAGCAAGACAACTTTCGCGAAGCCTCTTTTGAGCTGTGTAATACTGAAGTCGATATTTACTCTGTAAGCCATGATGAACGAGTTCGTATCGTCTGTTCTGATGGCTCTAAATTCGCTTTGAACAGCGAAGACACATTAGAAGTGATGCGTGACATCAACATCGACTACTGTGATGGCGAAGGCCTAGGTAAGTTCAGTGAAAGCCGCCACTACTACTCTTTCAAGTGTAAGTCAGGCACCCTACTTAGCATCAAAAAGTAGAATCGACACTACCAAATACCAAAGGGTTAATGTGAAAGCATTAACCCTTTTTAATACCCGCTTTTCTTTACTCTTAATCCCAAATCCACCAGCCACCAGATACAAAAAATAGCTCCTTTAAAGAAGCCTCTAGTATCATTGCTTTTCAAAGTAGTTGTTTGAAATTCTAAGAGAGCACGCAGAGATTACGGGTGTAAGTGAGCATGCTCGACAACAATTTTAAAACTTCCAAGTACAAAAAAGGCCCCTATTAAGGAGTCTCTAGTATCAATATTTTTCAAAGTAGTTGTTTGAAATTCTAGGAGAGCACGCGGAGCTTACGAATGTAAGTGAGCATGCTCGACAACGTAATACCCAAAAAAACAAAAAAAGCTCCCAACAGGAGCCTTTCAAATCGTATTTTTCAATCAAATAGCTTTAGTTCAAGGAAAAGGCGCGGAGTTTACGAATGTAAATGAGCACCTTTGACACAGAAATTAAGCTATTTGAGCCAGAAAAATTAAGCGTAAACAGGTAGACGCTTACAGATCTCTAGTACTTTTGCTTTCGTTGCTTCGATAACAGACTCATCGCCCATGTTATCTAGGATGTCACAGATCCAACCTGCTAGCTCTTTCGCGTCTGCTTCTGAGAAACCGCGACGAGTGATAGAAGGAGAACCGATACGGATACCTGAAGTAACGAATGGGCTACGTGGATCGTTTGGTACTGAGTTCTTATTCACAGTGATGTTTGCTGCACCTAGTGCTGCATCTGCTTCTTTACCTGTGATGTCTTTGTTGATTAGGTCAACTAGGAACAGGTGGTTCTCTGTAGAACCTGAAACGATGTTGTAACCACGAGCTAGGAATTCAGCAACCATTGCTTTTGCGTTAGCAACAACGCGTGCTTGGTATTCTTTGAACTCTGGCTCTAGAGCTTCTTTGAACGCTACTGCTTTACCAGCGATAACGTGCATTAGAGGACCACCTTGGCCGCCTGGGAATACTGCTGAGTTCAGCTTCTTGTAAAGATCTTCGCCTTCGTTAGAAAGGATTAGACCACCACGAGGACCCGCAAGCGTTTTGTGCGTCGTTGTAGTTACTACGTGAGCGTGTGGCACTGGGTTCGGGTAAACGCCTGCAGCGATTAGACCTGCTACGTGAGCCATATCTACGAACAGGTAAGCACCTACTTTGTCAGCGATTTCACGCATGCGCTTCCAATCACAGATTTGAGAGTAAGCAGAGAAACCACCGATGATCATCTTAGGCTTGTTCTCGATAGCCAGCTTTTCCATCTCTTCGTAATCGATTTGACCCGCTTCATCGATACCGTAAGGGATGATGTTGTAAAGCTTACCAGAGAAGTTTACTGGAGAACCGTGAGTTAGGTGACCACCGTGTGCTAGGCTCATACCTAGAACCGTATCGCCTGCATTTAGTAGTGCCATGTATACAGCGTTATTTGCTTGAGAACCTGAGTGAGGCTGTACGTTTGCGTACTCTGCACCAAATAGTTCACATGCACGTTCAATTGCTAGAGTTTCAACTTTGTCTACGTACTCACAACCACCGTAGTAACGCTTGCCTGGGTAGCCTTCAGCGTATTTGTTTGTTAGCTGAGAACCTTGAGCTTCCATTACACGTGGGCTTGTGTAGTTTTCTGAAGCGATAAGTTCGATATGCTCTTCCTGACGAAGAGTTTCTTCTTGGATAGCTGCGAATAGATCCGCATCGTAATCAGCAATGTTCATGTCACGCTTAAGCATCTGTATCTCCTGACTCAGATTGTACTGAAAGTTTCAAAAAAACCACACAACGACCGAAAGCAAACGTTTCCGTCACCGTTTTGATGTGACGCATTCTACATAATTTGATCTAGGTCATAAAGAGCTAATTGCAATTTTATCATGCAGTTTTTTCATAATCACAAATAAGATTCATCATGGTTATTAAGCTTATCCAACCAAAGATGACGCTTACTGTCAATTTTACGATTTACACCCTGTAAAACGCAGATTACATAGGTTTACCTTAATTTTGCCCCTCTAGCTACCGAAAGCTAAGGTTTTTCTCTACTATGCACGCCTTTATTGGTTAGGTAATTATAAAAACGATGGAAAAACACTCACGTAAAGAAGATTGGGTAGCAATCCTCACTGGCACGTTTTTAGTGGCGTTAGGCGTCTTCTTTTTACAGTCAGCGAACCTGCTTACTGGTGGCACTACTGGCTTGGCTCTGCTTTTGAGTCAATTTATGCCGGTAACCTTTGGTATTTTGTACTTTATTGCTAATTGCCCATTCTACTTATTAGCATGGAAACGATTTGGCCGTCACTTCGCAATAAGCAGTGCCATCTCAGGGGCTTTAGTATCTGTGTTTGCCGATCATTTATACTTAGTTATCTCGCTAGAAGTTCATAACGAGATCTATTGTGCTGTTGCCGGCGGCTTATTAATGGGCTTAGGTATGCTAATCCTATTCCGTCACCGCTCTAGTCTGGGTGGCTTCAACGTACTGTGCTTGTTTATCCAAGACCGCTACGGTATCTCGGTAGGTAAAACACAAATGGGTATTGATGCATGTATTCTGTTTGCATCGTTCTTCTTCGTGTCACCTTGGGTGATTGCCGTTTCTGTATTAGGCACCGCAGTATTGAACATCGTATTGGCAATGAACCACAAACCAACTCGCTACTCGGTGAATTACGCGTCTTAGAGTTCATTACCTGCTCTGTCGTTGCTGGCACTCGATGCTCAAACTTCTCGCAAGTAGACTCGAGGCACGATATTCCAGCCATCACTAAAACAAAAAAGGCTTTGGGGAGCACTCCAAAGCCTTTGTAGAAGCCTAATCTTTTAAGGGGAATCAAAATTAGGCTCATTGAAATGAAACAAGGTTACCCTTCAATCAAGAGAATACGAGTCTCGTAAGGTTGTAAAACTTGATGATGAGACGCCACTAAACTCTCGCTCACTTGATAATTAGACAACAAGCTCTTAGCCTTTGCCATCTCAAAACGTTCAGGTAAAACGCATTCAGCCTCTTCACCATAATAGTTGTTAATGCACAGCAGAGTTTGTCCTTCACTCTCACGAGAGTACGCAAATACCGACGGGTGCTCAGGCAGTAGGTCTTGATAGCTACCATGAGTAACCACCGGTACTCGTTTACGTAACTCAATCAAAGCCTTGTAGAAGTAAAATACAGAATCTTTATCTTCCAACGCTTGCTCAGCGTTGATCTCAGTGTAGTTATTCGCAACATCTAACCATGGCTGTGCTAACGAAAAGCCAGCGTACGTCTCACTGTTCCATTGCATTGGTGTACGAGAGTTATCACGAGATTTCTGCGCTAAAATCGCCATCATATCTTCATGAGCCACACCATCACGATTCACCATGATGTCGTACATATTGGTACTCTCTACATCACGATACTGGCTGATCTCGGTGTAACCTGGGTTGGTCATACCAATCTCTTCACCTTGATAGACATACGGCGTGCCTTGCATCATGTGGACTGACGCAGCAAGCATCTTGGCTGATTCAACGCGATATTGCTGGTCGTTACCTAAGCGGCTCACGACTCTTGGTTGGTCGTGGTTACACCAGAATAGTGCACCCCAACCTTTTCCGTTCAAGCCAGTTTGCCAGTGGTTAAAGATTGACTTGAGCTGTAAGAAATCGAAGGGAGCGTTGGTCCATTTCTCACCATTGGTGTAATCGACCTTAAGGTGGTGGAAGTTAAACACCATCGATAGCTCGCTGTTATCAACGTTTGAATATTGCTGACAATGCTCCAACGTGGTTGAAGACATCTCGCCTACAGTCACGCTACCGTACTTCTGGAATACCGCTTCGCTGATCTCTTTTAGGTATTCATGTACGCGCGGGCCATCGGTATAGAAACGACGACCATCGCCAATATCATCATTAGGGAAGTCTTGCTGCTTTGAAATCAGGTTAATGACATCGAGACGGAATCCATCGACGCCCTTCTCTGCCCAGAAGCTGATAACGTCTTTTACTTCTTCGCGTACAACCGGGTTCTCCCAGTTGAGGTCGGCCTGTTCTTTCGCAAATAGATGTAAGAAATACTGACCAGTGGCTTCATCCATTTCCCATGCATTACCACCGAACTTAGACTGCCAGTTGGTTGGTGCTTGACCGTTTACTGGGTCTTTCCAGATATAATAATCGCGGTACGGACTGTTTTTGTCGCCCAAAGCAGATTGAAACCATGCATGCTCTGTCGAGGTGTGGTTTACCACGATATCCATCACGATACGGATACCACGTTGGTGCGCTTCAGACAGCAATAGGTCGAAGTCTTCCATGGTGCCGAATTGAGGATTAATCGCGTAGTAGTCTGAGATATCGTAACCATTATCGATCATAGGAGATGCGTAAACCGGGGTTAGCCAAATCGCATCGACACTCAAATGTTTGAGGTAATCCAGTTTCGAAATGATCCCTTTGATGTCGCCAGTACCTTTACTGCCACTGTCGCAGAAGCTCTTTGGGTAGATTTGATAGATGGTTGCGGTTTTCCACCAGCTTTCATCATGTTCAGTCATCGCCATCTCTAACACTCACTTACCAGAAAATATAAAATAAAAATCACCATGTGAATCATGGTCGAATAGCCGTTATAACTAAAAGAAAAAGCTATAACTAAGAGAAAAAGCGATAACTCATTTTGGAGTCATCGCTTATTCAATGCATTACGCGTTCGCGGTTTCTAACTCACCCTTGGATTGGGCTCGCTTGTAGAAAAACAGGGTTAGCGTGATAGGCAGTACTATCGCCACCAGCATCGCGACTAGGTAAATCGACCAATATTGAGGTTGAATCGATAGGATGCCCGGCAAGCCGCCGACACCGATACCATTCGCCATCACACCCGCGCTACCACAGATTGCGGCTGCAACAGCACTACCAATCATTGCGCTCAGCATTGGGAATTTGTATTTAAGGTTAATACCGTACATCGCAGGCTCTGTTACACCTAAGTAGGCTGAGATTGCCGCAGGAACCGAGATATCTCGTTCACCTTCACGCTTACTCAAGATAATGATGCCGACTACTGCCGATGCTTGTGCAATGTTTGATAGTGCAATCAAAGGCCAAATTGGTGTCCCGCCTAAGTCTTGCATCAGTTGCAGATCCACCGCGTTGGTGGTGTGGTGAATACCCGTGATAACCAAAGGTGCGTATAGGAAACCAAAAACCACTGAACCAAGAATCGCAAAATCACCTGTCATTGCCGCTTTAGCTGCGAATGCCACACCATCGCCTAACATACGACCGAATGGGCCAATGAAAGCGTGCGCTAGAATCACAGACAAAATAATCGATACAAATGGCACCACAACTAGGTACAAGTAAGCAGGGACGATGCGCTTAAGATTGGTTTCAATGAACGCCAAAGCCACACCCGCTAACATTGCTGGGATCACCTGAGCCTGATAACCGACCTTCTCAATCACAAACAGTCCAAAATCCCATACCTCAGGTACCGATTTACCTATCATGTATGCGTTCATGAGTTGTGGTGAAACTAAGGTCACACCGAGCGTGATACCCAAAATTGGGGTTCCGCCAAGCTTCTTAACCGTAGCCCAACACACACCAACCGGTAGGAAGAAGAAAATAGCTTCGCCGATCAACCATAAGAAAGAGTGAACGGTTGCCCAGAATTGACTGATTTCAACTAAGGTTTTGCCGTCGAACATGCGAATGTCGCCAATCACATTACGGAAACCAAGAATCAAACCACCTGTAATGATGGCAGGCAGCAGTGGTACGAAAATTTCGGCTAAATGGGAGATACCACGCTCAAGGAAGTTCATATTTTGACGAGCAGCCAGCTTCGCCTCATCTTTTGATGATGCCTCTTTACCTGTCTGTTCAATCAGAAGTGCGTACACTTCATCAACTTCAGTGCCAATCACAACTTGGAATTGGCCTGCGTTAGTAAAACAGCCTTTTACTAGCTTCAGTTTTTCGAGTTCAGCTTTGTTGGCCTGCTCTGTATCGTTCAATACAAAACGCAGTCGAGTCAGACAGTGGCTGACACTCGCAATGTTTTCTTTACCACCGACTAACTCGATAAGACGCGCAACGTCTTGCTTCGCTATCTTACTCATACTACCCCACCCTGGTTTCATTCAATTACTCATCTAAACCATGCAAGCTATAATCACTCAGACTTAGATTTATGGGAACATTCCCAATTGCGGTTATTATAATGCCCGTATGAATGATAAATTAAAATGGGAACAATCCCATTAATTGAAAGAGATCACACTCTAATTTTAATCTAAGCCGTTCAATTTCGCTTAATTGAGTGGATTATAGAATAGGAGATTGCGTATGATGAGAGATCTCTGAATTGCCTAAAAGCTGAGAGATCAATAGATTAGCAGCCAACTTACCTGCAGATTGGTAACCAGGATCAATGCTAAATACTCGTGGGAATAAGAAAGAGAGAAGATCATTACCACCAACGCCAGTGACGACCACATCTTCACGTTGTAGTTCTTGCAGACGCTTGATTACACCAAGAGCCAGCGTATCACTGGCACAAACGATCGCTTGAGTCGCGGGAGTTAACACCTCATCCACCAGCTGATAAGCACTTTCGTGATGAAGTTGACCAGTACGATAGTTTGCCACTGAACCTGTGTTTTCACACCAATCGAGATAAGCCTTAAGACGCAGTTCACCGGTTGATTTATCACTAGGATCAACCCCGATAAAGCCAACGTCAGAGATCCCTTGATCCGATAAATGCACCAACGCACTATTGATCACCTGTTGGTTATCATAGTTAATCGACGTCACGTTCTCGGTATCCAGAGCAATCACCACCGCTTTGTGTTCCCAAGCTTCGATTGCCGGAATATCGCAGTCAGTAAAACCAAATACAATAATGCCATCAACGTTACGACGCTTTAGAACTTGCAGGTGCTCATTGGCTTTATCTCTATCAAGTTGGCTTTCCATGATCACGACATCGTAATCCGCTCGATACAACTCGGCCAGCATCGTGCTAACGGCTTTGTTTTCAGAGGGAGAGTCCAAACGAGAGATAATCACGCCGATGACTTTTTGGCTGCCACCGCGCATCGATTGCGCAGACTTTGAAGGCGTGTACCCAGATTCTTGAATTACTCTTTCTACCCTTTCACGGGTTTCAGGTTTCACTTTTGGATCATTGGTCAGAACGCGTGATACGGTTGACTTACCAACACCGGACAGCTTTGCAATATCAAGAATAGTGAGTTTTTTGCTCATAAAAAGTCTAACGTTAAAGGGAAGAGAAGAAAAAGTGAGGGTAGATTCCCTCACTTAACTGTTTGTAAATACTAGCAGTTCTTACTATGACTTACTTTTGGCAATTTCGATAGACTACGCGACCAAGTTCTAGACGCGCATTGTCACCTTTCGTGCGCAAAGTGATGCTGTTAATCATCTCTGAAGTGCCATCATCTAAGATGTATTTGGTTCCTGAGCCCGCTGGAACTTGAGTCAGGCGGTATTCATTATCAGGCAAGCGTAGTACCGCTTTTTCATTATCAAGGTAAGACACATCAAACGAGACGTCAGACTCACATTGATAAGTCGCGAATTGATCATTCGATGTTGCGCTATCAGTCTCAGGGGCTGCTGATTTAGAGCACCCAACCAATGCTACTGTACATAGAGATGCTACCAACATAGCTTTCATACTTCGTTCCTCATCTTTATATAGTCAACGACACTTAGCCTATTCACAGGTTCGAACAAACCTAATGTAAGTGCCTAATGATAGGTCCATACCTTAGTGATAAATAAAACGTTTAGCCTTTTAAGAAAGCGGGTACGTCTTTAATGCTATCAAGTACCACGCTAGCCAACGCTTCACCTTTTTCAGTGATGGGTTTACCCGTTCTTACCAAGACTTTAGTACCAACACCTGCTGCTTCTGCAGCCATCATGTCTTCCGCTTTATCGCCGATCATGACCGAGTTAGCCATATCAATCTTCAGAAAGTCACGAGCAGAAATGAACATGCCTGGCTTTGGCTTACGACATTCACAATCTTGCTTGTAGTCACCAATACCGTGCTCAGCGTGGTGAGGACAGTAATAAATGCCATCGAGCTCGACACCATTATCAACAAAGTTCCAATCCATCCACTGCGTTAAAGAAAGAAAACGGTCTTCACTAAACATGCCGCGAGCAATACCAGATTGGTTGGTCACTAGCACCAATAAATAACCCATATCTTTAAACGCTTTCGCCGCTTCAAACACACCATCGATGTATTCAAAGTCATGCTCATCATGTACGTAGCCGTGATCAACGTTAATCACTCCATCACGATCTAAAAAAACAGCAGGTTTAGACAAAATTTTGTTCTCTATCAACTCTCTATTAATCATTAATTATTACACGCTTTATTTGCTTCATCACTATCTATTTAGTTTTGCGTTCGTTAACGATTTGTTTCTAGCTTAGCCATACAATCGACGTTTAGCCGTCTAGACGTAAAAATATCTATTGACTTAGATCATAGAACACCATAGCATCGTCTGTAAATCGAGCGAGCTATCGACATATTATTCTGTTCTACCTGCACGGGTTTCTCTATGATTAAAGTGAATCAAGTCAACAAGGTTTTTTATCAAGGCACTAAAGAAATCAATGCCTTAATTGATATCAACCTCCACATTCCTCAAGGTCAAATCTTTGGAGTCATCGGCTCTTCTGGTGCAGGCAAAAGTACCCTGATCCGTTGTGTAAATATGTTGGAAGCTCCGACCTCTGGTGAAGTGATTGTTGACGGTATCGACCTAACAAAACTCAGCAAATCAGAACTTAGCGAAGCGCGCCGTAACATCGGCATGATATTCCAGCACTTCAACCTGCTGTCTTCTCGTACTGTATTTAACAATGTAGCACTGCCTCTAGAACTTGCTGGTAAAGATAAAGCGATTATTGAAGCGAAAGTCAGCGAGTTACTTGAACTGGTTGGCCTTGCTGATAAGCGTGACACCTACCCGGCAAACCTAAGTGGTGGTCAAAAGCAGCGTGTGGCGATTGCTCGCGCACTGGCCTCTGACCCGAAAGTACTGCTATGTGATGAAGCCACCAGCGCATTGGATCCAGCAACAACTCAATCTATCCTTGAGCTGCTGCGTGAAATCAACCGCAAGCTGAACATCACTATCCTGCTTATTACACACGAGATGGATGTGGTTAAAAGCATTTGTCACGAGGTTGCGATCATTGGCGGCGGTGAATTGGTAGAGAAAGGTACAGTCGGTGACATCTTTGCTCATCCGAAGACAGAGCTAGCGCATCAGTTTATTCGCTCAACGTTGGATCTGACGATCCCTGAAGATTACCAAGCACGTTTGCAAGAGACTCGCGTAAACAGCAGCTACCCGCTGGTGCGTCTTGAGTTTACGGGTGCAACGGTTGATGCTCCGCTAATGACGCAAATCGCACGTAAATTCAATATCGATGTCAGCATCTTAAGTTCTGACCTTGATTACGCCGGTGGCGTGAAGTTCGGCATGATGGTCGCTGAACTGTTCGGTAATGAAGCAGATGATAATGCTGCTATCCAATTCCTACGCGACAACAATGTAAAAGTAGAGGTGCTTGGTTATGTCCTTTAGTTTCAACGAGATTGCTGACTGGATCAGCCTTAACGGTAACCTTCTATTAGGCGCAACAGGCGAAACGCTTTACATGGTTGCTGTTGCAGGCATTGTTGGCTTCGCGGTCGGTATTCCACTAGGCGTGATTCTGCATACGACTAAAAAAGGTGGCCTGTTAGAGAACACCAAAGTAAACAAGATTCTAGGTGCGATTGTGAACGTGGGTCGTTCAGTACCTTTCTTAGTTTTGATGGTTGCGATTATTCCACTGACTAAGATGCTGATTGGTACCTTCATCGGTACAACAGCAGCGATTGTTCCACTGACGATTGGCGCTATCCCATTCGTGGCTCGACTTATCGAAAGTGCACTACTTGAAGTACCAACAGGTCTAGTGGAAGCGGCCCAATCAATGGGCGCAACACCAACACAAATCATCAATAAGGTTCTGCTTCCAGAAGCACTACCGACTATCATCAACTCAGTAACGATTACGCTAGTGACTCTGGTGAGCTACTCAGCAATGGCCGGTACTGTAGGCGGTGGTGGCCTAGGTGATGTCGCGATTCGTTACGGATTCCACCGCTACGATGTGACCATCATGGCTGTGACAGTAGTGATGTTGATTGTGCTGGTACAAATTATTCAATCAATCGGTGATTCATTAGTTCGCCGCGTTGACCACAGATAAAGACTCACACATAAAGATTAGAGTCGTCTGAACCTAATTAAATAGATTTATTAAAAGGAGATTATTATGAAATTTAACCTTAAAGGTTTACTAACTATCGCAGCAGCAGCTTCAGCGCTAGTTCTAGCAGGTTGTGGTGACAAAGAAGTGGATACTTCTAAAGTAAAAGTTGGCGTAATGGCAGGTGCAGAAGCGCAAGTTGCTGAAGTGGCAGCTAAAGTAGCGAAAGAGAAATACGGCCTAGACGTTGAACTGGTTACTTTCACGGATTACGTAACACCAAACGCAGCTCTAGATGATGGTTCTATCGACATCAACGCATTCCAACACGCACCGTACCTAGATCAGCAAGTGGCTGACCGTGGCTACAAGCTAACTATCGCTGGTAACACGTTTGTTTACCCAATTGCGGGTTACTCTAAAGAAGTGAAATCAGTAGACGAAATCCAAGACGGTGCTCGTATTGCTGTACCAAACGACCCTACAAACCTAGGTCGCTCTCTACTTCTTCTTGAGCAACAAGGTCTTCTTGAACTTCGTGAAGGCGCAGGTCTTCTAGCAACCGTTCGTGACATCGTGGGTAACCCTAAGAACCTAACGATTGTTGAACTAGACGCAGCTCAACTGCCACGTTCTCTTGATGATGTTGCTCTATCTATCATCAACACAACTTACGCGAGCTCTATCAACCTGACTCCACAAAAAGATGGCGTATTCGTTGAAGACAAAGATTCTCCTTACGTAAACCTAATCGTTTCTCGTGAAGACAACCTAAACGCTGAAAACGTACAAAACTTCGTTAAAGCTTACCAAACTGAAGAAGTGTACAACGCAGCTTCTGACATCTTCCAAGGTGGCGTCGTTAAAGGTTGGTAATCAACTAAACGACAGCACTGTATAGATACCCGAAGGGGCTGACATAACGTC
>NZ_JBFRTQ010000049.1:0-54787 GCF_041474195.1 Vibrio sp. 10N.222.52.C3
TCAAAAATAAATATTATAGCTACTGTATATTAACGATTGATAAAATAGACTATCTGACCAATCGGAACGTAATGTCACTAATCAAAGATGAATATTCTACCATGATGAAATTTCCGCAATTACTGCGCGAAGCGCGCAAGAAATTGAAGTTAACGCAAAAGGATTTTGCGGCATACATTAATCACTTAGATGATGAATTCAGCTCTGTAGATGTCGTAACGATAAATCGATGGGAAAATAGCAAAGTAAAACCAAGTAATTACAAAGCCCTAAAGCTATTGGACTGCCTTGGTCTGGACTTGTATACAACGTTGAAATCCTTTGATTCAGAAGATAACGAAGACAGTGCATTACTTGAAGACTTCCTTCGTGAGAGGTTCTTTTCGTTTCAAAGCCGAATATCGTCTATCTCTAAAGGGGAAATAGAAGAAGGCTGCGACTGTCAGATCATGCCACTAATGACAGATCAGAATGACAAAGCAGTAATAGATAGAATAAAGCTGATTTCACAATATACTAAGATGGATCCTTCAGCCCTTGATACCATAGATCTGTTTCTCTATTGCAGTGAAAAAAAGGCGCATGGCAGAAAAATGGTCGATGTTAATGGCGATATTGTTAGTCATAGCCTAGGTTTTTTCTTCAACGAAGAGGTGTTCGAGCAATACCAAAATAAGCATCTACATATTAAGCAAGCTTGCTCTTTAGATTCTAACCAGAACTTAAATTACATTGTGGTTAGCGGTCACTCTGAGAAGCGCGAACAATCTATTGCGAACCTGATTTCCGATATGAAGCTTCTTGCAAGCAATACTAAGATCAAGAAATTCTCTATGATGATCAAAAACCCAAATGCATTGGAGCTGATGAAAAACCTTGGATTTGAAATATGGAAGTTTTCAGAACCAACAGAACAAAAGTCGAACATCACCTTCAAAAACAAAAACTACCGCTATTGCGTACTGACTATCGACAAGATCGAATTACTGAGTAATAAACATGTTATTTCTTTTATTAGTAAATATGGTTAAGCACCGGATTTTACCAACGATAGAAAGCTTATACTAAATTCTGCTTAAGCTTTTCTTCCAACGCATGGATACACAGCTTGATGGCGATAGGCGTATTTGAAGCGAATGGATTTAGCGCATAAACCGTGTTGGTGGGTAATTCAAAGCTTGGCAGCACGTCGACAACATCACCAAATAACTGAGGAATGCAGAAATCTGGAATCACACCGATACCAACACCTGATTTAATCAGTGCAAGGCAACTGTGGAACGAATTGGTGACGCAACTAGCTTGCTGTTGGTAGACAAAGTCCTGCTCAGTTTGAGAACTAAAATGATGAGTCACCTGCTTTCCCTGCCAAGAGTTTGCAATGTAAGGAATCGATTCAAGCTCACGTTCACGCATGCTTTCAACGCCACATAACACATCTTTAAACTCACCTAAACGCTTTTGCTTTAAGTTACTGTCACGAGAACTGCCCACTCGTACCGCGAGATCAATATCGTGCTCCATGAAGTCTAAATGCTGATCGTCGCTTATCAGTTCTGGCTTTAACTTCGGATATTGTTTCATCAGATCGGCAATAACAGGCGCTACCAATAAATCCATCAAGGCATTCGGAGCTGTGATACGAATCCGGCCTTGTGGCTCTTCTAGCTCGGCTTTTGCCATATCCCAAGCCGATTCAGCGATCACATTGATGTCTTTGCAACTCAAATAAAAGCGCTCACCCATGCTTGTCAAAGTTTGTCTTCGTGTTGTGCGTTTAAGGAGAGAGGCGCCTAACTCTTGTTCTAGAATTTTGAGATGTTGACTGACGACAGATTTAGACAACTCTAACTTTTCAGCCGCAGCCGAGACTGAACCCTGCTCTACGATATGAGCGAAAATCGACATCTGCTTTAGCTTACTCATCTTATTGTTCTCTTTTTACAAACAGTATTTTCTATTATCTCTGTTTTTCAAATCAATTTCCAAGACTAAACTCAATTCAACTTATCGAAATACCAAATAAAAAAGACAGTGCTCGAAACAACAAGACTGTTATGGAGAAAGACAATGTTAGACAACCAAATTTTAGAAGCATGTAAGCAAGGCATTAACGCGTGGCAAAAGGCTTTCAACAACCAAGATGCGAAAGGTTGTGCCGATCAATATACTAAAAGCTGTGTAATGGAAGCGCGTCCATTTGGTACTTTTGAAGGTCATGAAGCGATTCAAGCATTTTGGCAAAACATCATCGACCAAGGTCTCAAAGACGTTGATTACACCGATGTAAAATGGGAAGAGCACCCAGACGGCGGTTACATTCTTACCGCGAGTTGGACAATGAACAAAGCGTTTGGCGTTGTACATCATGAACACTGGGCACTTGAAGCCGATGGCTGCGCTCGCTTAGTCAGCGACAACTTCGAAGTTCAAGGCGAACGCTAGAGCTGTAATTAACAGCTAGAAGCTCAAAAATAGAAACAGAAAACAAAAAGCCAGCAATCCAAATGGACTGCTGGCTTTATAATGTTCACTCTTGTCGCCCTTTCACTTGGTTTGAAGGTGATTGAGTGACTCTACACAATCACTCAACACGCTCATCATTTCAAATCAAAGTGTCTGGTAAGACAGAACAAATACAAGTCAAAGTTACAGTGCTGCTTTCTTCGCTTCTGTAATCCAACCATCGAACGTGCTTTGGTTCGCTTTGATCCAACCGTTTACGTGCGCTTCGATATCAGCAGAGCTGTTCTTACCTTTACTCATCATCATGTTCTGAGCGCTTACATCATTGATGTTAAGTTTGATGATTTCAAAAAGCTTCGCTGCTGATGGGTTGTTCTTAGCAAACTCTTTATTCGCAATAATGCGCATTGAGTTCATTTCGAAGCCGTAGTTTTTGCCGTTAGATAGCGTCGTATCCACGTTCGAACGCTCGCCAGGAAGTGCTGAGAAAGGAACTTCTAACCAAACTACATCTTCGTTAGGCACCAATACGCCACTTACCCAGTAAGGTGTCCACGTGTAGTAAAGGATTGATTCACCCTTTTGGTAACGAGAAATTGTATCTGCAATGATTGCAGCGTAGTTACCTTGGTTGTGAGTTACCGTATCGTCCAGTTTGAACGCTGAAAGTTGATGTTCAATCACCATCTCACAACCCCAACCTGGGTTACAGCCTGTAAGGTCTGCTTTGCCATCACCGTCAGCATCAAACAGCTTCGCGATTTTCGGATCCGTCAGTTGACCAATGTTAGTGATGTTGTATTTTTCAGCCGTTTTCTTATCAATTAGGTAACCTTGAGCGGCACCGCTTACATATTGGTCTTCACGGTAGAATTTGTCATCGCCGCCCGCCATTTTGTATTTATCAGCATGAAGCGGGAACCAACCTACGGTTAGGAACGTCGCGTCACCTTTTGCGATAGAGGTGTAACCTACGTTGTAGTCCACTTCTTGCGTAGATTTCACGTCGTAGCCAAGCTCTTCAAGGGCGCGGTTAACAATCAACGTTTGGAATGTTTCTTCCGCTACAGACGATTGAACTGGCTGAACTGATACACCTTCACCCGGTAAGCTTGCTGCCCACACGTTCGTTGATACTGCTAATGTAGAAACGATGCTAACTGCAAGTTTGCTCTTCCATGAATTATTCATTGGTGTTTTTCCTTAATTGTAGTTCTGATTTGTTACCGCGATTTATCGCATTGAGCACAAGAGAAACAGGGCCCATGTGGTACCAGCGTAATTTTGTATTACCTGCATTTACCCCGAGAACTTGAGTAATGCGGTCAAGCAGGATTGCTAGAATAACGATGCCGAGACCACCAACAGCGGCCAGTCCCATATCCAAACGGCCAATACCTCTCAGTACCATTTGACCTAAACCACCTACCGCAATCATTGATGCGATAACCACCATCGATAACGACAACATCAGTGTTTGGTTCACGCCCGCCATGATAGTTGGTAATGCAAGTGGCAGTTGAATTCGGTAAAGCATCTGCTTTTTGCTTGCACCGAATGAGTGACCCGCTTCGATCAATTCTTCCGGAACTTGCTGAATACCCAAGATGGTCAAACGAACAACAGGAGGAAGTGCGAATATGATGGTCACCACGACACCTGGAACGTTACCGATACCAAACAACATGACGATCGGTACTAAATAAACGAAGGCTGGTGTGGTTTGCATAGCATCCAAAATTGGGCGCACGAATTTAGCCGCCGTGTTACTTCGAGCGAGCCATATCCCCATGGGTAAGCCAATCAATAGGCAGAAGAATACGGATGTCATGACCAGTGACAATGTGGTCATTGCTTCAGACCAAGCGCCAATCAAGCCAATGAAAGTCAAAGATACGGCCGTTGCAACGCCAAGCTTCAAGTTTGAAAACTGCCATGCCACTAGAAACAAGATGATCAACATGAATGGTGCTGGCGTAGACACCAATGCCGTTTCAAATGAACTTAGAATGAAATCGATAGGTACACGAATTGCTTGAAACAATGGTCGTCCGTGTTCAACTAGCCAATTCAATCCAGACTCAACCCAAGTATCAACAGGCAGAACGACTTCTGCAAAAGGATTAAGAGGATCAAAAGGAATGGTTTCTACGGTTTCACTGCTTAGCCAATCTGCCGATGGTGAAGTGTCAGCGGCTTGACCCCAAGGATCACTTGATGGCTGAGCGGCAGGAGCAGACTGTGACCATGGGTCATTATTTGTTTGTTCAGACGACATGATCTACCCCTTATCCAATGTTTGTAGCAAACGTGACTTAGTTACCACGCCAAAGTAATTACCTTGCTCATCCACAACAGGAACCGAGTAAGGCACACCACCAACAAGGCCAAGCACGTCATTGATTGGTAAATCAGGGTTTAGCGTTAATCCATCATCGAGCTGCGCGCTCACTAATGATTTGTTCTCTTTGTGAGCTTTACGAAGAGAGTCGATAGAAACAATGCCGGAGTAAAGGCTGCTCTTCTCAACAACGATGCCGTATTCACGGTCGTTATCCATTAGGATTTGCAGAGCGGAAGCTGGGCCGTCGTGTTCTGACTTTTTAAATACCGCAGCCGGTTTCTTACGCGCAATGTCTTTCACAGTAAGTACGCTTGCGACATTTACACCACGGAAAAAGGCTTCGACATAGTCGTTCGCTGGGTTGTTAAGAATTTCGTCTGGTGTGCCCACTTGAACCACTTCACCGTTTTGCATAATGGCAATACGGTCACCGATTCTCATCGCTTCATCCAAATCATGAGAGATGAATACAATCGTTCGTTTATCGTCATTTTGAAGACGAATCAGTTCATCTTGCATTTCAGTACGAATCAAAGGATCGAGTGCCGAGAACGCTTCGTCCATTAACAGGATATCTGGGTCACATGCCAAGGCTCGCGCTAGACCAACACGTTGTTTCATACCGCCAGACAATTCATCTGGGTACGATTCTGAGTATGCGCCAAGGCCTACGCGCTCTAACGCTTCAAATGCTGACTGTTTTCGTTTATCTACTTCAACACCTGCCAGCTCAAGGCCAAATGCAGCATTTTCGATAACTGTCATATGCGGCATCAGTGCGAAATTTTGGAAAACCATGGAGATGTTGTTGCGGCGGACTTCACGCAGTTCATCTTCTGAGATGTGGGCAATGTCTTTGCCTCGAAGAAGCACATTGCCTTTGGTAGGTTCGATCAAGCGGTTAAGAAGGCGTACTAGGGTTGATTTGCCAGATCCTGACAATCCCATTATGACGAAAATCTCGCCTTCTTGAATACTAAGAGAAACATCGTTAACGCCGATCGTTAGCCCTGTTTCTTCGAAAACTTTATCTTTATTTGCGCCTTCATTAATCATTGTAAAAGCACGGTCGGTGTCTTCACCAAACACCTTGTACAGTCCCTTAACTTCCAGTATGGGATCCATGTAATCTAATCCTTTCTCAGTTATTTAAACTTAAATTGGTTATTTAAACCCGAAAAATAATTAGCACTCTAAGTAATTGACACGTGTAAATCAAGGTTCTTCGTTCGGTAAAACAAGGCAACAGACTGAAACCAGACCAGCAACAACAAGACCAAAAATAAGCAAAAACAAAGCAAGCTACTGATAATAAAAGGGATAAATTAGATAAGCGTACGGCCAATATTATGTATTACGTAGTCGTAGGTTATTGAATATTAATTTTACATTAGAGTGATTAATAGGCTGAATGAACCAACAAAAACCATAATTAGTTCGTGCACAAATAATTCGAGTACGAACTATTTATTGAGCTTTCATGATGTTTCCGAGGCGAAAGTTCGCTCGGTAAAAAATATAAGATCAACTCTCAATCTCTACCTAAAAACCAAAGGTCAACCGGCTAAAGTCAGCGAGTTGAAATCAACCTTTTCAACCAAGAATTTTAATACGTCACACCAACTGTGATACTTGCTGCAAACTGTCAATTGGTGATTATCTAAGCTGAACTTCAACTTGTAGAGTGCTCATTGCTGAGCCATTCTTTATAAAAGAAATAAGCATTTTCCCGTGACGAAATAGAGAAAAAGACAAGGAATTCGAATGATAAAAATGTTGGTGTGTGACTTTGACGGTACGCTTGATGGAGGCTCATCTCACGGTGTTAACCAGCTATTTGATTACCTCACAGAACAACCTGATATTCGCTTTATCATCGCGACAGGAAGAACATTACCTTCGATTCGAATGGGTTTAGAATCGGATAACTACCCGAAGCCACACAGTATTATTAGCGATGTGGGCACCAAAATTCATCATGTTCATTCCCAAAAACCAGACCATGTTTGGCATAACCAACTGGAAGCTTCTTGGAACAAATCAAGGGTAGAGACGGCTCTCGCCCCCCTTGATTTTATGGGTGAGCGCATAGAAAACCATCAAGGCGATTACAAGATCACCTTTGAAGGAAAGCTTTCAGAGCCTCAACACGAACTGATTGAATCTAGTTTGGAGATCCACGGATTAGATGTTCACCTTACTTACTCTCATGATTGGTACTTAGATATCACACCAAAAGGCGTTAACAAGGCGACTGCGATTCACCACCTACTCGAACAACACGATTTGAGCGTTGCAGAAGTGTGCGTCGCAGGTGACTCAGCTAACGACACCTCAATGCTCACCATTGAAGGCGTAAACTCGATACTGGTTGCTAACCATTACCCAGAGGTTGCTCACCTATCGGATAGAGACAACGTATACACGAGTAGAGCAACACATGCTGAGGGTGTCTTAGAAGGCCTTAAATACTGGCAAGGACGTGCAGCAGCGGGTAATTAGAAATAAGGACTGCTCCCTACTTGCTATCCTTATTTCCAACCGGGAAGCCAATGATCCTTATCGGTGAGATCCCGCCAGTTGATGTCTTCCTCACGTTTGGTCATCACCGCTTCTATTAAACAACGAATGACCTCCCCTTCTTCAAACTCGACCTCTGTGACCATGAAGTGTTTTTCTTTCTTTATTGGGCTAACGGCCGTCCATTTACTGCGAAGTAGTTTCTTTGGATTGATTCGATTCATGAGCTTATTTCTCGCTTAGATGTCATTGATTATTATGGGATGTCTAGCCGACATTGAGTAATAGTCTTCATCGCAAGAAAAGGATCAAAAAAAGCCAGCGATTAGGCTGGCTTCATTCAGTTAGCTATTACTTGTTAAAGATTAGCCGTTTTTAGGTGGATCAAATGCCGTGAGTTCTAATACTGGACCTGTGTATTTTTCAATCTTCACAAGCGCAGAGTTTGCAGCACAGCCATTCGCCAAACGAGAAGTCGGGATATCTAACGTAAGCACGTTACAGCCACCGTTTTTACATAGGCCTGTCTCTTTATCTAAATCAGGCCAACCGCCTTCATGGATACATACAGAGCCTTGTTTGATGCCGTCCGTCACTAATGCACCCACCAATACTTGTCCACGACCATTATGTGCACGAACCAAGTCACCCGTTTTAATGCCTCGAGCTTTCGCATCTTCAGGGTGAATTGAAATCGGCTCACGGTCTGCAATCGCATACTCTTCGCGGATCTTCGCGTAGTTGAACTGGCTATGCAGACGGTGCGCGGCGTGCGCTGTCATCAGTTGCAGTTCGCCATCTTTAGCGTTGCCTGTGTACTCTGTTGGTTCTAACCAAGTTGGGTGTGCAGGGCAATCATCTAGTTGGTAACCTTCAATGGTTCTTGAGAATATCTCGAACTTGCCACTTGGTGTACCTAGTGGGTTCATGATTGGGTTCTCACGAAAATCAGCGTAACGAACAAACTGTGCGTTCTTCTCGTTCCACTTCATCTCGATCAACTGATTATCTTCCCAGAACTTGCTGAAGTTAGGCATTACGATACGCTGACCACGACCACCTTGCTGTGCGGTTTTGTAGAAACCATACAGCCATTCCATCTCGGTCTTGCCTTCGGTGTACACATCACGACCACCCGGAGCAAGTAACTCAGACATGTCCGCAAATACATCGAAATCGTTACGAGCTTCACCTTGTGGCTCAACCACTTTCTTCATTGGCACTAAGTGTTGGTTACTGTAGTCACCCGTCATCGTCATATCATTACGTTCAAACGATGTAGTAATTGGCAGAACAATATCCGCGTGCTTAGCTGCTGCTGTCCAGTAAGGTTCTGAGATAACAATCAGCTCAGGCTTTTGCCAAGCTTTGATCAAGCGGTTGGTATCTTGGTGGTGAGTAAAGTTCGCACCGCCTGCCCACCAGATCATTTTGATCTCTGGGAACGTTAGGTTGTGACCATTGTGATGGTAGCTTGAACCCGGGTTTTCTAGCGCTTCAACAATACGCGCTACAGGGAATGCGTTCACAGATCCTGAAACAGCCCAATCGTTACCCGCCGAAGAACCACCGCCAAGTGACGCTGAAATCGCAGGAAGTACGCCTGCATCACGAGCAGGGTTACCACCGTTTGAGTAGTGGTAAGAAAGACCGAAACCACCACCAGGCAAGCCAACTTGACCTAGCATTGTCGCTAGCGTAACCAACATCCAGTGACGTTGTTCACCGTATTGTTGACGCTGCATACCCCAGCCAGACATCAGCATAGTACGGTTCTTACTGAAGATATCCGCAAGTAGCTCAAGCTGCTTCACTGGCACACCACAGATCTCAGACGCCCACTCAGCAGATTTTTCTACGCCGTCTTCCTTACCCATCAAGTAAGCTTCGAATACGTCGTAACCTGTTGTGTATTTACCCAAGAATTCTTTATCGTGCTTGCCCTGTTTCACTAACGTGTGTGCGATACCCATCATCATGGCTACGTCAGTCATTGGGTGAGGAGCAATCCACTCTGCGTTGTCACCAAAAAACTCGATAGTCTCAGAGCGCATTGGGTCAATCGCAATCACTGTCTTGCCCGACTTCTTCAACTGGTGGAAGAACTCAAGACCTGCACAGTCGGTTGAGCTCCAAGCGATCTTCAAAGTGTTAATTGGGTTTAGGCCCCAAAGTACCACCACATCACTGTGCTCAAGGATAACTGGGTAAGTCGTCTGCTGTTCATACACCTCAATCGAACCCACAACGTGCGGCATGATAACTTGCGCAGCACCTGTTGAGTAATCACCTAAGTGACCAGAGTAACCACCAGCCATGCTCATGTAACGTTGTAGAAGCGTTTGCGCTTTGTGCAGAACACCACTTGAACGCCAGCCATAAGAGCCTGCGAATACAGATTCCGCACCGTGCTCTTGACGAATACGTGAGTGTTGTTGGTGAATCAATTTGTACACTTCATCCCAAGAGATACGAACAAATTCATCACTACCACGTACACCTTCAGGTGCAGATGGGTTAGCCAAGTAGCCTTTACGAACCATAGGGTACTTAACACGCGCTTTGGTGTGTACTTGATCAGGGCCTGTGGTCTGCAGGCTATTTGGAACCGTTTGTGCCAGTGCATTCGTCGTCGACACTAACTTGCCATCTTTCACTTCACACAGCATTGGTCCCATACGACCTGATGTTAGAACACCAGAACCACGTTTGTCCGAAGCAATTGCGCTCATCGGCGTCAAAGATGTGAATGCCAACGCACCAGCTGTAATACCTGTGCCTTTCATAAATCCACGACGTGTCATATTAGTCATAATTTTATCCTTCTAATTCTCTTTAGTGACCAACAACGTCTTTCGCGTGGTTTTGGAAGTACTTAGTCAGCAGCTCAAGGTTTTGCTCAGAAATGTCTGTACGGTCGCCCATACTTTTCGCAACAGGCCCCCAAGCATTCACAGTGAAGTGGTTTGAAGGAATTTTCGCGTGACACGTTGCACAGTAAACGTTGTCCAACTCTTCTGCGTAAGACCAGATTGGGTCTAGTTTATCGACAACTGGAGAAGTGATATCACCCGTTAGCGCAACTGAACGCCACTCGTTACCATAAGCATCTGCTTTATAGTCACCAGTAGTCAGTGCTTCTTGACCTTTGTCTGTCAATGTCGCAACGATTGCACGTTGGCCTTCACCGAAGTAAAGCACTTGCTCTGCACCTTTCATTTGGAATGCATTCAAAGTCACAGTACGGTTGTCGCCTTCAGCCTTAACCACTTGCAGTTCTGCTGTTGGGTTTACACTGCCGAAGTCACCCATTGCGATATCGGTTACTGGGTAAACCACTTTCGCATCTGCTGGCGTGTTTTTCGTAAATGCGATCAGGGTATCGAACGCTTTGCTATCTAGCTGAGCTTCAGGAGCAAAATGTGCAACGCCTTTGTGACAATCGATACACGTTTGGTTATTTTCACGACCATAAGCATGCATTTTTGCTGCATCACGAGATTGCTCGAACTCTTCCATTGCATCGAATTCGTGACAAGAGCGACAAGTCGCTGAGTCATTCTCGCGGAATTGAGCCCAAACTGTCTCAGCCATCTCTTCACGGTGTGCTTCATATTTCTCAGGCGTGTCTATCTTACCTGAAATAAATTCGTGGTAGATGTCTTTGGACGCTCTTACTTTGGTGATCACGTAGTCAATCGGATCAGTTGGAATGTGGCAATCGGCACATTCAGCTCGAATGCCTTTTGCGTTACTGAAGTGTACAGAACCTTGGTATTCTTTGTGGGGTGCTTCCATTGTGTGGCAAGAAACACAAAACTCAGTGCTCGATGTATAGTGCATAACGGCTGCAGTTCCCCCTAAGGTTAACCAGCCAATACCTATACCAACCGCCGCTATTAGTGCGATATAACGTTTTTTTATTGTCATAATTCTTAATCATCTTCAACAATTGGTTACAATTAAGATCAGAATAGTACTTTAGGGGTAGATCAGTTTGATTTGGATCATAAATCGCATTCTGAGGAACAAAAATTGAACCTTTATGAGAACCCAAGGCCACTTCACGAAATTATTCCCCACCAGATACAATCACCCACCAAATAAGAAGCAGCGGTTAAATATTCATTATTGATTAATCCAACATCAACGAGACAAAACGGCTTTCTAAGTCAAAGAAGTAAATTGTAAATCTATTACAATATTGGCTATCTATTTTTCATAAACTCCTCACTCAATGAACCAAACAGAATTCCAACAAAAAATGGCGAGTTTCACCTCGATTGAACAAGCGCTTGATTACTTTGAGATTGGCTTTGATAGCAAGTTCATCAACCAAAATAGAGTCGAGCTTATGAAACGCTTTAATGGTTATCTGATCCTGTCAAAACCCGATGATTGGTTCTCAGGAAGAAGAGCGCTGAAAAACGCTTATTGTAAGGTTCAACGCAGCAAGTTAGATCGCCACACACGTTCAGCCTGTCGTGGGTGTACAACTTGTCAGCGTCGATAGATAGGAAGTACTGCTCAAAGTAGAGAACTAAAAAGTAGATAGTTGAAATAACATCTCATTACGATTTAGTTAGTGGTTTGCTCGAAAAAAAGTGTGCTAGTCTTACGGCAACTCAACTACGAGATAAAAACTACAATGAAAATTTTCAGCAATTTCGAAAGCGGCAACATTCACGTCGTTTCTGCAGATTCACCACAAAACATTCAACTGACGATCCCAGCAGACTACCAAACTGAAATCTCTCAGTGGTTTCACTTCCGCTTAGAAAGTGAAGCTCAACAATCTCACCACTTTGAAATCGGTCAATTGGCAACATCTGCCTACCCTGAAGGCTGGAAAGATTACGATGTAGTTGCATCGTATGACCGTGAAGAGTGGTTCCGTATCCCATCTCAGTTCGATGGCGATACATTAAGCTTCGATATCATCCCTGAACACGATTCAATGTACTTCGCGTACTTCGCGCCGTACTCATACGATCGTCACCAAGATCTTCTGCACAATGCTCAAACGCACCCTGCTTGTAAGCTTGAAACTCTAGGTCACACGCTAGACAACAACGACATCACTTTGCTAACTATCGGCGAGCCAAGTGAAGAGAAGAAAAATATCTGGGTTATCGGTCGCCAACATCCAGGCGAGACGATGGCTGAATGGCTAATCGAAGGTCTGCTACAACGCCTGCTTGATGAAACAGATACGGTCGGTCGCTCTCTTCTAGACAGCGTTGTGTTCCGCGTTGTACCAAACATGAACCCAGATGGCAGCATCCGCGGTCACCTGCGTACTAACGCGATTGGTGTTAACCTGAACCGCGAATGGCAATCACCTTCTATGGAACGCAGCCCAGAGGTATTCCTTGTTCGCGAGCGTATGTTAGAAACGGGCGTTGACCTGTGCCTAGATATTCATGGCGATGAAGCGATTCCATATAACTTTGTAGCAGGCAGCGAAGGCACGCCTTCATACAACGAGCGCATCGCGAAGCTAGAGAGCCACTTCAAGCAAGCACTGCTCACTATCACGCCAGAGTTCCAAGATGAATTTGGTTACGATAAAGACGAACCAGGCAAAGCAAACATGACAGTTGGCACAAACTGGATTGGTGAGCAATTCAAGTGTTTGGCTTACACCGTCGAGATGCCATTTAAAGATCACATCAGTCACGCTGACGAACTTTACGGCTGGTCTCCAGAACGAAGTGTCGCGTTTGGTCACGATATGCTAGCCGCAGTTTGGGCTACAGTAGACGAGCTATAAGGCGAACTAAGCTCATTAGCTTTACCTGTATCGCCTTTGGTTTATAAGAATCTGGGCTATAGATAGAACAAAGCCCAGCACTTGTGAAAGTGCTGGGCTTTTTAATATCGGCTTGGATGAGTGAATCTAACTTTAAAAGCTTTCTATGCCACTCTGAGGCTAGCAAAAAACACTGGGTATCTTTGCCTAATGTGGCGTTGTTCAGACACCATATCTTTGAAGCTCGGACCTTGTGATAACTGAACGATCACTTCGTCACCTTCTTGTCGCAATACAGCACCGCTAATATCGATACTGTTGTTGTCATGCAACCTCAAGGTGCCGGCCATTGAAAAGCCACGATAAACCGGAATGATGTTACGCATCATCAGGCGTACACCCTTTTCAGAAACTTCGCTGACATGAAAAAGCTCTTCCTTAATTCGCATCACCGGACGAGCCTTTTGAGGGTACTTTAAGCGGTAATATTTGCGTTTCTGGGTGAATGAATCTTCACGCATTGGTGACTCCCTGTCTCTGTTATTTCGGTCAAGCAATAGGCTGTAGCTTCAATTGGTCTCAAATAAACACATTCACCAAATTGATAGCTAATAATTATATCGACTTCCCGAGCTAATGCTTTAGAGATTTATACAGAGAAACACTGATTGCTTAGCATTCAGTAAAAAATGAGAACTGAATCGGAAATGAAAACTAAGATGGAAACGAGAACTAAGCCGGAAATGAACTGAACCAATAGCTAAAAACCCAATTCTTCGCATCGCACCCTAAAGCTGAAACAATGCCAACTGAATGCTGAAGCCCACGAATAGAATCCCACACACAATGTTCATCATTTGCGAGGTGCGCTTTTGAACTAACAAGCGCTTAAAGGTATCCGCCATTAAGATCACAACTAAGAACCACATCGACACCACTGACGCTTGAATTGCACCAAGTATCAAACTGTCTGTCACAATCGCATCTGTTGAAACAAATTGAGGGAATATAGAAAGATAAAACAGGACAATTTTAGGATTCAGTAGATTAGTGAGAAGCCCTTTGAAAAATTGCTTATAAAGCTTACTTCCCGATGCACTGACCACAGAGAGCACGCCCTCTTGAGCGCGCAGCGCCGCACGAAAATGGTTATACCCAAGCCAGACAAGATACAAAACCCCAGCCCACTTTAGCCCTTCAAAGGCCATGGGAGTGTTCGACAGTAATAAGCTTATGCCGTTAGCCGAGATAAAGGCATGAAAAAAGAAACCACATGACACGCCCAACACGTTCACAAATGCGAACAGCTTCCTTTGAGTTAAGGCTGTGCTTAATACCAACAGCGCATTTGGGCCCGGGATAATGGCAATAAAAAACACGATAACGATAAACAGCCAGATACTGTCCCAACTCATTTCGATCTCATTTCATGAACATTTTTAGGGCGGACATTGTACGTCCATTCAGTGCCATTACAATATGATAAACGCTTAATTATCGCGTATAGCTAACAGACATAATTCGCGCGTATAATGAATGTGTTTATCGTCTAACATACAAAACTGATTCTCTAACATTTGTAGCCCTGATAGACTCCACCTCCTTTTTGATACTTGGTTCATTTATGTCATTTGATAGCCTAACCCTTAACGCAAAAACCGTCTCCGCGCTCTCATCTCAATTCAATAAGCCGACAGAGATACAGCAAGCGGTAATTCCTACCATTATTGCGGGGAAAGACGTACTCGCATTGGCTCAAACGGGCAGCGGTAAAACATTGGCGTTCGGCTTACCTTTACTGAATAACATCAACCAAGATGTGAATGAACTGCAAGCACTGATCATTGTTCCAACCCGTGAACTTGCATCTCAAGTGACCAAATCTTTAGAACCGATCGCGACAACGCTCAATATCAAATTGGTAACGCTAACGGGCGGCGTAAATACTGATGATCAACAGCAACAATTATCGACTAAACCACAATTAGCCATCGCCACACCGGGCCGCCTACTTGCTTTAATCAAAAGTGATGAACTGGATATAGCTCGGTGTTCATCATTGGTTCTTGATGAAGCCGACCGCCTGATCGACATGGGATTTTGGCCAGATATTCAAGCGATTACTGCAGCACTACCAAGTAAACGTCAGTCACTGTTGTTCTCTGCGACACTTCCGCCCGAATTAGTAGGGCAAGCTGAAGAGCTTCTTTTAAATCCAGTTAAAGTCACGACACATCAAGAAAACAGCGTGGTCGCGACTATTGAAGAAACCCTGTATTTAGTGAACAAAGGCAGTAAAGCTCAAGCGCTCATCGCACTACTCAATCAACACACATGGCCGCAAGTATTGGTATTTATTGGCGCAAAAGACAATGCCGATGCATTAACCAAACGATTGAATAAAGCCAAAATCAGTGTGAGTGCGTTACATGGAAATAAGAGCCAAGAAGAACGAGAGCAAGCATTAGAAAGTTTCAAAAATGGCGAGACTCGTGTGCTTATCGCGACAGACGTGATGGCTAGAGGCATTCATATTGATCAGTTACCTATTGTAATTAACTTCGAATTACCTTCTCACTCAGCAACTTACGTACACCGCGTTGGTCGTACAGCAAGAGCAGGAAGTACTGGCTGCGCGGTCTCTCTGGTTAGCCACAGCGAAACTGACTACCTCAATGCGATTCGCACCTTGACCAATAAGCCGTTAGTGCTGCAACCATTAGAGGGTTTCCCGGTTACCGACAAACCTGCATCTGAAACGACCGCTCGCAAGCGTCCACCTAAAGATAAAATGGCCAATCGAAGAACAGCTAAAAAGAAAAGCATTAAGCAATTTAAAAGCAAACCAAATAGCTCTAAGTAACCAGAAATAACTCTAAGTAACCAGAAATAGAATGGTCAGCTCAGTTTGTACTGGGCTTTTTTATATGCAACAAAATACAAATTCACACCCAAAAACTTCCCTAAAGTTGCCAACTTAAATGACACTTTTGTGAATTATGATGCCAACGTATTGATTCTTGGTTGCTCAAAAAAAATACTCTTAAATCACGTTGACGCCCCTATATCTAGCAACTAGATTTTTCTATTAGTGTCTACAACAGGAGGTCATTGAAATGAAACGTGCTAGCTCTACATATCGATTACAACTGATTAAGGAAGTGGCAACTCGCCGAGATCGTCAACGTTCCAATGACCCGATGGCAAACTACATACAAACCCTAATAGATAATAAAGATGATTGTGATACTTCGGTTGAACGCAACCAGAGGTTCAGTGGCAGTCATTTTGATGAGCACATAGGTGGTTGGGTAAGTGACCACTGGGGTAACAAGTAGGACAAAGAGAGTAATCCAACCAGCATAATCGCTGTAGAATTCGTCTCCGCATTAACCTATAATCTGCAACAATTCCCTATCCTAGAGTAAGCAGAAAGTGTCTGAGTTAAAAAGAGAAAAAGAAGTGATGGTTGCCTTCCAAGTGATACCTCGCGTTAAAGAAGGCAACAACTTCGAAGTGGTTGATAAAGCCATTGAAGTTGTGAAAGCTGCCGATGTGCCTTTCCAAGTCGGTGCGATGGAAACTACGATGAAAGGTGAACTCAACCAATTACTCGATATCGTTAAAAAAGCAGAACAAGCTTGCTACGATGCAGGGGCGGTAGAAGTGATCACAAACATTAAGATTCACAGTAAAACCACCGAGGCCGATGATACATTTTGCACGTACCATCGTGGTGTAACGAAAGCGAATCACATGTTTGTTTAATCACATTTTTGTTTCTGAAAACTGAGCTTTAAGAAAGGCTCTGAAGAACCAGTGGTGTTATTGGAAAGGCATGTCTGAGAGGTGAGAAAGGATTTCCATTCGTTCTTCTTCTGACATCGAATGCCAATCACGCGGAGTCTCTTCAGGGTCATCTTTTGCCCCGATCGGTTTTCGGTCAAGTGCTTTGACTGGCTCTTTTTTGATTTTTACGTTCTTTTTATTCATACCGACACCACTCCTTCAGGTACAAAGGTACCTACTTTAATATTACACCCCAACCATTATGTAAAGTAATAGTTACTTCGGAGTTAAATAAAATCTAAATACTTCCTCTTTAGCCAAAAAGATCTCTTTGGGGACTGGTATTTCCCTCTTCATCGACCTGCTTACCAATCAAGTTTTTTTGATTCATTATTTTTCTTCTATAGCGCTGACGACACAGCTTTATCACGTGCAATTGTTCTGACGGTGTCATCGACATCCAATTAAAGCGCTCTTCTCTCTTGCGCATACAACCGTTGCAATAGCCTTTGTCATCGCTTGAACAAACCCCAACGCAAGGGCTTGGAACTTGGAAAAACTCTAACTGCTCCACCATGCCTCCTTACACATTCAAAATTACGCTTACTCTCTCAAAAATAAGCGATTAATTTGTCGCCTGGCTCGTGAAATCCATACTAAACTATGACCTTATACTGACACATATAGTGTTTTGTAAACTATACTTTGAACCCATCAAGTTACACTTATCCGGTAACTTCGTTCTTTCCTTTGGAGCCTTATAATATGAAGTTTAGTTCAAAAAAATTACTAGCAGTAGCCGCTTTACCTATGATGCTAGCAGCATGCACAACAACAGGTGACAACGCGATGCAAGTAACACCAACCGATCTACAGCACCATAATTGGGAACTTGCGCAAATTGATGGCAAGGACATTGTGAAAAGCGAAGACCAAGCAGCTCCTCGTCTAGAGATCGGCGAAAAGATGACTGCAAACGGCATGGCTGGTTGTAACAACTTCTTCGGTCAAGGCGAGCTGAAAGACGGTCAATTCCGTATCAAGCAAATGGGCATGACAATGAAAATGTGTCACGGCTCTGCGATGGAAATCGAACAATCGGTTTCTGCTACTCTAAGCGAGTGGAGCGACGTAACGCTAACAAACGATACGCTAGTACTGAAAAACGATGTACACACGCTAACGTACACAATTCGTGACTGGGTAAACTAATCCGTCATCGAAACCAAATACTGATTAAAGGAGCCTGATGGCTCCTTTTTTATTGTCAGCTTGCCCTCACTACTTCTTCAAAATTGACACTCATCGCCGACTTTTCGTACCAGCCTCCAATAAACCTCAAAAATCTCTCATTTAGATGCAATAAATTCAACGGTTCAGCGGTCTGTTGCTAGGATGGCAAAAGCCTAGAGTCTGTCGAGTTTTCGAGATGATTACGAATCGAACAAAACTCGACCGCGAACTCCCTGCTTGTTCTCAAGTAATTGATTGAATTTACTGTTGAATTAGAATTTATTTCAGAAACAGATAGAATAACTATTAGGGCATGTTGATCTTTCGTTAACCACGAAGGGTCAATACGCACTAGGGAGTTCGAAAATACAATGCTCTTGCCCGTTCACTACCAAATGGAAAAGTTTATGAACAAGATAGTAAGTACGTTAGGAATCATGGCAACCGTTGCATACAGCGCAACCATTTATGCTGATGAAGCAACATCCACCGACAGCTGGAACCAAATAGAACAGCAGGCAGAGGGAGAAACTGTCTACTTTCACGCTTGGGGCGGAAGCCAAGAGATCAATCGTTACCTACAGTGGGCAGGCAAGAAATTACAAAGTGACTACGGTGTCACGTTAAAGCATGTGAAAGTGACCGATATTGCGGAAACCACCACTCGACTGCTTGCTGAAAAAGCGGCAGGAAAGAACAGTGAAGGCAGCGTCGATATCGTCTGGATTAATGGCGAGAACTTCCGTTCGATGAAAGACAACGCGCTATTGTTTGGGCCATTTACGGAATCACTTCCAAATTGGCAGTATGTCGATAAGTCTCTGCCAATTGATGTCGATTTCTCAGAGCCGACAGAAGGCTTAGAAGCACCGTGGGGCGTGGGACAACTGGTGTTCATTCATGACCAAGAAACACTTCACAACCCGCCACAATCATTCTCTGAGATGTTAAGCTACGCTCAGGCTTTCCCGAACCGCTTAAGCTACCCTCGCCCACCAGAGTTTCATGGCACGAGCTTCATTAAGTCACTACTGATTGAACTAACAAACAATAACCCTGCGCTGGCTCAGCCGGTTTCAGAAGACAACTTCCAAGAAGTAACGGCACCACTGTGGGCTTACTTAGATAAATTCCATAAAGTGGCGTGGCGCGGTGGAAAGCAGTTCCCAGCAGGCACATCGGAAAGCATCCAACTTCTGGATGACGGACAGATCGATCTCGCGATTACGTTTAATCCAAACTCTGTTTATTCAGCACAAGCCAGTGGTCGCTTAGCCGAAACCACTAAGGCTTATGCTCTAGAAAGCGGCGCTCTATCTAACATTCACTTCCTTGCGATTCCTTGGAACGCCAATGCAACCGCAGGTGCTCAAGTGACCATTAACTTCTTATTGAGCCCGGAAGCACAGTCTCGCAAGGGTGACCTCAATGTTTGGGGCGATCCTTCGGTTCTGAGCGGCAAATACCTGACTGGCAGCGCTAAAAACACCCAGCAATTTAAATCGGTTGATGAACCACACCCTAGCTGGCAAAACGCGCTCGAGAAAGAGTGGCTTAAGCGATACGGTAACTAGTCTTCATGCTACGCGCTCTATATTTTGTTGTTATAGCTGTATGCATTATCCCGACCATTCCTGGGGTAGCGGGAGTCGTGGCTTCGTCACTGAGTTTCATCCCGCCCCTTGGTTTAGAGGAGCCGACACTCAACGGTTTTAGCCAAGTCTTTCAATGGGAAGGGGCTTGGCACTCTATTGGCTTAAGCCTAGGTTCAGCAATTGCAAGCAGCTATATAGCCTGCTTCCTGACCTTTTGTATTCTTCAAGCCTCTTGGGGAAACAAGTTTTGGAGAAAGATTGAGTTTACGCTATCGCCAATGCTTGCCATTCCACATGTAGCTTTCGCTATCGGCTTTGCTTTTCTGTTTAGTCCAACGGGGCTTGGCGCAAGAGCGGTACATCACTTGCTCGGCGAATCGGCTACCAGCTCTGAATTGGCGTTATTGGTGAAAGACCCATACGCGTTCGGCTTAATTATTATGCTCGCACTCAAAGAAGTCCCCTTCTTATTGCTGATGAGCATTTCGATACTTCAGCAAATTGATGTAGAGCGTATCACCAAGGTCAGTGCATCGCTCGGTTACAGCCGCGCTCAGATCTGGTGGAAATGTATTTTCCCACAATGGTTTACCAAGCTTCGTTTCCCAATGCTGGCGGTACTCGCTTACAGTGTCTCGGTTGTCGATATTGCTTTGATCATAGGCCCAACCAACCCGCCGACCTTTGCCGTTTTGGTATGGCAATGGTTCAACGATCCGGATCTTAACCTACTTCCGCGAGCTGCTGCTGGTGCCATCGTTTTGTTTGGTTTAGCTTCGTTGATCATCGCCTTGGCGCGTTTAGTTGAATGGGCGGTTCTTAAGTACTTTCGAACTTGGCAGTATTCCGGAAGAACAGGGGCAAACCTTCCGGGGAAAACGGTATTCACTGTCCTTGCTAGCCTTTCACTGCTGATCATTCCTTTAATGGTAATTTGGAGCGTTGCTCAGCGTTGGCGCTTCCCTGATTTACTGCCGAGCCGCTACAGCATGCGCTTCTGGGAGTTCGAGTGGGATGCCATCATGAGTACTGTGGGTCAAAGCTTATGGATTGGTCTGATTGCCGCTTCAGTCGCTTTGTTGCTTGCGCTGGTGGCTCACGAATACAGAATCAAATACAAGTGGCAAGTTCCGGGCTTCATTATCGCTATTCCAATGCTAATACCACAGCTTTCAGTGTTGTTTGGTATGCAAGTCACGACCCTCTACATCGGCAGTAGTGCCTATGAGTTCTGGGTGATTTGGGCGCATGTTTTCTTTGCTTTCCCGTTCGTGTATCTGTCTTTGGATGGCCCGTGGAAAAGCTTCAATGATGGGTTGATTAAAGCCTCGCTGAGCCTAGGTAAATCACCATTTCAGAGTTGGTATTCGATCAAACTACCAATCTTGCTTCCTGCGATTGCCTTTGCTTGGGCGGTCGGGATCAGCGTGAGTTTGGCCCAATACCTTCCAACATTAATGCTCGGCGCGGGCCGTATTAGCACGATCACCACAGAAGCCGTTGCACTTACCAGTGGTTTCGACCGCAGGGTGACAGCAATCTATGCCATTTGGCAGGCCCTATTGCCTCTGTTCTTTTTCTCTTTAGCGATATTAGTCAGCCGACTTCAACTCAGATATCGCCGTCTTACTTTTAAAGGTTTCCTAAGTAATGAGTCTGTACCTCAACGACCTCGCCATCCGTAAAACCGATGGAGATTCGCTGTTCTCAGCGCTAAACGTCACATTAGAATCTGGCCAAATACTGGCTTTGATGGGGCCGAGTGGCTGCGGAAAGTCGACCTTACTGGATGCGATTGCTGGTCACTTAAGTGAAGAGTTTTCGTACTCTGGCACCGTTGTGTTGAACAATATTCAGCTCGACGAGCTTCCATCACATCAGCGTGAAGTCGGTATTTTGTTTCAAGATGACTTGTTGTTTCCGCACCTCAAAGTATGGGAAAACTTGGCCTTTTCGTTACCGAACTCTGTTAAAGGTTCCGCTCGCCAAAAACAAGCAATGGCTGCACTAAAAGACATAGAGCTAACTCACTTAGCTGAATCTTTCCCGGATCAAATATCCGGCGGTCAACGCGCAAGAATAAGCTTGACTCGTATGTTGTTAGCCAAGCCTAAACTCGCCCTGCTTGACGAACCGTTCAGTAAGTTAGACCAAGAGCTCAGAGCACAATTTCGCGATTGGGTCTTCGAACAGCTGACCAAAGCGAATATCCCTACATTAATGGTCACGCACGACGAAGCCGATGTACCTCAAGGGGCAGAAGTACTGTCTTGGCCATGGAGAAGTAACCATGCTGGATAAGTACTCCATTAAGGTCATTAAGTGGCCATTAAATCAGTCTGCTAAGTTACTAAACCAATTGGGTATCACGGCCAATCAAACCACGTTATTCGGATTTCTGATTGGGTGTTTAGCGTTTCCAGCGTTGGCATTTCAACAATATGAGTGGGCGTTAGGCTTCATTGTGTTTAATAGAGTATGTGATGGGCTTGATGGAGCCTTGGCTCGAATCCAAGGCATTAGTGATGCGGGCGGTTTCCTCGATATCAGCCTAGATTTCCTATTCTACTCGCTGATCCCTTTTGGATTTGTCATTGCCAACCCAGAACACAACGCCATTGCCGGTGCATTTTTGATCTTCTCTTTTATCGGCACAGGCAGCAGCTTTTTAGCGTTTGCGGTTATGGCAGGCAAGCGAGGCATTGAAAACCCAGTCTATAAGCATAAGTCTCTGTACTACATGTCAGGGCTAACCGAAGGCACTGAAACCATCGCTTGTTTCATCGCGTTTTGTATTTGGCCTCAACACTTTGCGGTTATCGCTTACACCTTTGGTGCAGCTTGTTGGCTAACCACGTTCATGCGTATTTATTTTGGTTTTCAGACACTAAAAAACCAAGCTAGTTAATAAATGAGTTAGTTTCTTGCACCTATAAAAACGCCGCTCATTGTGAGCGGCGTTTTCTATATTAGTATGGATAATGCCCGCTAAATCATGACATCAAGCTTCAGCTGAAGCCGTGATTTTAAACCTCAATACCTTTAGGCTTGAATCAAGGTCGACATCGACAAACTCAGGCGGGTTGTCCAGACGCTCAATGAACTCAACGCTTGGTGCTTCTTCTGCCATCGTCTCAATCAGGAAGTTTGGTGATACTGCTGGTGAGTTCACACACGCAATCACTTCACCGCCTTCAGTTAGAAGTTCAGGCAAACGACGTAAGATTTTTTTGTAATCTTTGGTTAGAGCAAAGCTGCCTTTTTGGAACGAAGGTGGATCGATGATAACGAGCTCGTAAGGACCGCCCTTCTTGATTTTCCCCCACGACTTAAAGATATCGTAGCCAAGGAAGTTAACCGAGCGCATATCGTGTTCATTCAGACGGTGGTTATCGCGACCTTTGTTTAGCGAGCCACGTGACATGTCCACGTTCATGCATTGACGAGCGCCACCAGCGATAGCCGCGACAGAGAAACCACAAGTGTATGCAAACAGGTTAAGAACGTTCTTATCCTTGGCATTATCTTGTACCCACTGACGACCATTACGCATGTCTAGGAACAAACCGAAGTTCTGATTACGGCCAATGTCTAATTGGTACTTAAGGCCATGCTCAACCACAACCGGAGAGTCATTCAACTCACCCCATAGAACCTCTGAAGGCGCACCATCGGCATAACGGTGTTGCAGAACAATGCTTGTGCCCTGCTTTGATTGCCAGATATCTTTGTTGGTGAGTTCAACCAATCCAGCTTTAAGAGATGACAAGAATTCATCGTCGACTTCTTTAAACACGTTAACCAGTAGCTGTCCATCAACCCAGTCACATGTCAGTTGCTCTAGACCAGGCCAAAACTTACCGCGCCCGTGGAAAATACGGCGTAGTTCGTTTGGTACTTCATTAAGTTGCTGTTCAATATGACTAAAAAACAGAGGTAAAGCTGATGCTTCCATTATTTCACTCACTTAGTGTTTAGCTTTGGCCAAGTTAATGACCAAGGTTCAAGCCAACTGTCCAAACCGTTCGACACGGTTTCTTGATGCCACTTCTCACCCAAGGAGTTTAGGCTTCTTGGATCGCAGACATATTCGTAGGCTTGTGATTGATAGATAAATCGAATCGCGAAAGCATGCAGATAACCTCTGTCAGCCTCACTCGATGGATTATAAATAGGGTCACCAACAATGGCTGAGCCAATCGACTTCATCGCGACACGGATCTGGTGAGTTCGCCCCGTATAGGGTTTACATAAAAGCAAACGCTCACCGGGTTCAGCCGTTGCTGATAAAAATTGAGTAATCGCAGGGCTCTCTTTGGATGTCAGAAGTTTCCAACTTGAGCGTCGTGAACGCTCCATGTCTCCTGAGATCAAACCTTGCTTTTTCTTTGGCTTCTTAGAACCGATCGCAAGGTAGTATTTCTCTACTTCACGCTTTGCAAATAGCTGTGAAAGCTCGCTCGCCGCCGACGCATTTTTTGCCAGCAGCAGAATGCCCGAAGTCATTTTATCTAGTCGATGAACGAGATACAGCTTAGGCTCATTAATTGCCTTAGCAACTTCTTGAAGCAACATGGTATCGCCATCGTCTTTGTGGACGCTGACTCCAGGGTGCTTATTGATAAGTAAAAAATCAGAGTGGTTCAGAAGAATATCGAACATTAAAGGCTAGCTCCATTGTAGAACGTGGAGTATACCGCGTCTGAACCCAGATTCCAGCTACGAAAAAGCCCAACTCACTCAATAAATATTGAATCGTTGGGCTTCTTTTCAGCAACTAGCGATCAGTGCGTGGTCTTTACTCGATTACCAATAGGTAAATAGAACCAAGCTACCGCTTTACGCCAGTTTAAACTTACCAACTAATGCTTCTAGCTCAGCAACCTTAGCGTTCAAGCCTGATGTATTTTCGGAGCTACGAGTTGCTAGCTGCAGAGATTGCTCAGAGATATCGCTAATCGCGGTAATGTCCGCTGCAATTTCTTTGGTCACAGCCGTCTGTTCTTCTGCCGCAGTCGCAATAGAGTTAACCATGCTTTGTACATTGCCCGCACCGCTCACAATCGCTTCTAGAGCCGAAACAGCACCTGAGCTTTGCTCAACACCAATCTCAACTAAACGACAGTTATCTTGAGTGTAAGTCACCGCTTCTTGAGTGCCCGATTGAATCGATTGAATGATGCCCGAGACTTCTCGTGTCGCTTTGGTTGTTCTTTCTGCTAGCGCTCGCACTTCATCGGCTACCACAGCAAAACCACGACCAAACTCGCCTGCACGTGCCGCTTCAATTGCAGCGTTAAGAGCTAACAGGTTAGTTTGCTCAGCAATGTCTTCGATTACCTTGATAACGCTACCAATCTGCTCACCGTGAGAACCTAGAGTATTCATTTGCAACGACATATCGCTCATTTGAGTCGACACTTGTTGAATACTCGCCACCATCTCAACAATCACGTTGCGGCCATCTTCTGCAGAGGTTTCTGAGCGACGTGCTTCTTCATAAGTTGAAGTACCTTGCTGCGCCACTTCAGAAATGGTCAAGCTTAGCTCTTCAGCAGCCGTTGCAATCAAGTTAGCTTTGTCTGCTTGAGCTGATGCACCAGTAACGATGTCTTGGCTAATAGAAGAGAGCTCCCCTGTCACCGATTGGACTTGGTGAGTCACAGACGAGATTGAACCTAATAGGTCTACTAGTGATTTCTGCATCTGGTTAATCGACTTAGCCAGTTCAGCCAATTCATCACCAGAATCATCAATAATGTCGCCTGCCGTTAGGTCACCATTTGCTACACGTCGTGCTACTTGTTCTACACGAGTAAGACGATTGGTAATAGAGCTAGACAATAGATACGCAATCACACAACCAAAGACAATCGCAATAGCAGACAACACCATGATAGTGCGCTCGATGGTAGTAAACGTGTCGGTTAGTGTCAGTAGTGACTGTTCTGTATCTGCGCGCTCACTTGCTGACGCTTGATCCAGTAAGTTCTCAATAGGGATAAGATTGCTCTCATACAAAGATCGTAGCTGTTGAATATTGGCTAGTAGTGCAGCTTCATCATTGATCTTCGGCACAAGCTTTGATTCAAACTCTTGAGTGAAACGCCCCATCAGGTCTTCAATTCGCTGAATACGGCGGTGGTCTTCCGAACCTCTACTCTCCAAACGCTTAGCCTGCTCGATAGCTTGAGCAAATTCGTTCTTGCTGGTTCGATAATCATTGAGTGCGTTATCAACCAGTGTAATTGCACCAAGCGCATCTCGGTATACATCACCCGCTTCATCAATCAGTACCAGGTAGGTAACAGTACCCGGAACATCGTCCATTCTAATTTCATCTGCGCTCTGGTGCGCGCCGATAACTTCTATCCATACAATACTGACTAACGTAACAAGCACCGCCAATATAGAGCCAAAACCGGCATACAGTTTCTTTCTCACTGACAATTTCACACAACACCTACCTAAATTAAATACCGATCAAAAATTCTTGATATTCAATATATCGGCTAGGTGACGGATAACTTTAGTGAATGTAATGTTTTATTTTTTGATAAGAATTAAGTATTTGAATAAAAAAACGGGAGCCATTGGCTCCCGTTTCTTAACTTACTTTAGCTCGCGATTGTAGCTTCTTAAAACTATAGCTTCTTAGAGATAAGCGCAGAGCCAGCAATAATACCAATACCTAGTAGCATGATTGCACCTTTACCGCTGTCGAAGCCAGAAGAGATACCCATGAATGCAACGATTGCGATAGCTACTGGGATGATGTACTTAACTAGCGTGTACCATAGACCGAATAGTGGGAAAGATACTTCACCATCGTTAGTGATTTCTTTCTCTAGGTCAGCACGGTTTAGTCTCCAACCAGCGAAGATACATACCAACATACCGCCAACCGCTAGGAAAATCTTATCCGTTAGTAGGTCGAAAATGTCGAACGCGCCAGTATCAAACAGTGTTGGACCGAAGCCGCCAAGTGATAGAGAAGCGAAGATACATAGAATCGCCATTACAACACTTGCAGACAGTACCGCTGTTACACGCTTCATGCCTTTCTCATCGATTAGGTAAGAAACCACAACTTCAAGTAGAGATACTGAAGATGTTAGTGCCGCAACACTCAAACCAACGAAGAACATAAGAGCAAATAGAAGACCAACTACGCCGCCCATTTCAGCGAATAGCTGAGGAACAACAACGAATACTAAACCAGGGCCCGCTGCAGGTTCCATACCGAACGCGAACATTGCAGGGAACATTGCAACACCAGCTAGAATAGCAACACCAGTATCCATTGCGGTTACCATTGCTGTTGTCTGAACTAGGTTCTCTTTCTTCTTAAGGTAAGAACCGTATGTCATCATACAACCCATACCAAGACTTAGAGAGAAGAATGCTTGACCTAGAGCGGCTAGGATTACATTGCTGTCTACTTTAGAGAAGTCAGGACTGAATAGGAACTCAAGACCAGCCATCGCGCCCGGAAGCATAATGCCTTTGATTGATACTACAATAAGGATAATGAAAAGAAGCGGCATCAGGATCTTACCTGCTTTCTCAATACCACCAGAGATACCTTTCATAACGATAACAACGTTAAGTAGTAGGTATAAGCCCATCCACATTAGTGGTTGAACTGGGTTTGAGATAAAGCCACCAAAGCTATCACCAATTGCTTCTGGTGCGTCTAGAAGACCACCTGCAATTTTACCGATGTATGCGATTGACCAACCGCCTACTACTGGGTAGAAACCCATGATAAGTAGACCACTGAATACGCCGATAACGCCAGCGAACGTCCAACGACGGTCAGTTGTTTTAAATGCACCTACTGCTGATTTTTGCGTATGACGGCCAATCGCAAATTCAGTCAGCATGACACTGAAACCAATAAAAATTACAAAAAACAGGTAAATGGCAACGAATGCACCACCGCCACTTTCGCCTGCTGTGTATGGGAATTTCCAAATGTTACCTAAGCCAACAGCAGAACCTGCTGCAGCCATTACGAATCCTAACTTCGAACCCCAGGTATCGCGGGGTGTTGTGGTTGTATTACTAGTAGCCACGTGTACTCCAAACTTTTGTGTTATGTGATGTTGTGTTTTGCTTTGGGTGGCGTCTTTAAAAGGAAGGTGTATAAATAAATTTACACACCTAAAAAATTTGATTGACGCTCGTTGTCTAGCAAGTAAACCAGTTTAAGAATAAAATTGGAAGAGCATACCGTACAAATTTCGTTAAAGATGTAAATTTTTATGGTTAAATGCCGACTTTTCATACAAAACAATCGTTTTCTTCTTAAGTTGACCAAAACTTAACAACTTTAACCTATTTACATCTTTTGCTCTATTTTGTAAATAGTTGATTCCTTAAATTCCCATATCCGCTAAATAGCATTACTATCTAAGTGTCTCTTTTTTCGAGTATTCAATGTGGATAAGCTTTATCATTTTTTAACTTTGGCCTCTGTTGTTTTGTACTGGGTTCTCGTAGCCGGTGTGACGTTTCGTGTTGTACTAAAACGACGCTCTGTCAGCGTTTCTCTTGCTTGGCTAATGGTTATCTACATTATCCCGATTGTTGGTGTAGCTTGTTACTTCCTTTTTGGTGAGCTAAACCTAGGCAGAAAAAGGGCTGAACGCGCTCATCGTATGTTTACCCCTTTCGGCGACTGGTTCCGTCAATTGAATGATTGCCAACTTCACCAACCAGGGAAAGTCGGCTCCCCTATCCATAAGATTGACGAGCTTTGTAACAATCGAATGGGCATCCCTGCACTCAGTGGAAACACTCTATCGCTGCAATCTTCACCAAACGAGATCCTACACGCAATTATCGAAGATATAGAAAATGCACAAACCAGTATCAAGATGGTTTTCTATATTTGGCATCCAGGTGGCCTGACCGATTCGGTTGCCTCTGCGCTGATTCGCGCTGCAAAACGTGGCGTAGATGTTAAAGTTTTGCTCGATTCAGCCGGTAGCCCTCGCTTTTTCAAAAGCCACTGGCAGTCAATGATGAAGGACGCAGGCGTTCAAGTCGTACAAGCACTAGAAGTGAGCCCATGGCGTATTTTTTTACGTCGCCTAGATTTAAGACAACACCGCAAAATCATTGTGATTGACGAGACTATCGCCTATACGGGTTCAATGAACATGGTCGATCCTGCTCACTTCAAACAAAGTTCCGGCGTTGGTCAGTGGATTGATGTAATGGTCAGAGTGACTGGGCCAACCGTTAATGTGTTATCCGCTATTCATGGCTGGGATTGGGAAGTTGAGACTGGTGAACGCATTCTCCCTGATATACCTGAATGCCCAGTTGAAGAAATCATGACACATCATCCGGTTCAAGTAGTGCCGTCTGGCCCTGGCATGCCGGAATATTTGATCTTACAAGTACTGACCATCGCCATCAATCAAGCGAATCATTCTGTACGTATTACTACACCTTATTTTGTGCCAAGTGCTGACTTACTCGAAACACTTAAGATGACAGCTCAACGCGGCGTAACTGTAGAACTGATCATTCCACACAATAACGATTCACTAATGGTTAAATGGGCTTCTCGTGCGTTTTATACCGAGTTGCTTGAAGCTGGCGTAAAGATCTATGAATTTTACGGTGGCCTTCTTCATACCAAATCGGTAGTGATCGATGAAGAGTTTTGCTTGATCGGAACCGTCAATATCGACATGCGCAGTTTGTGGCTCAACTTTGAAGTAACCCTTGCCGTTGACGACGTACACTTCACCAAGCAATTGTTTGATTTACAGCAATCCTATATTGAATCATCTCATCCCGTGGAATTAGAGCAGTGGGAACAGAGAAATTTACGTAACCGCTTCTTTGAGAGACTGTTCTATTTATTCAACCCGTTGCTCTAATACTCCTCGCTCGCCGACCACCATTGGCAACGAATAGTATCTTTGCGATCGCTTTTTAACTTTTCATCACAAATCGAGGAAAAGTTAAAAAGCAAAAGAAAACGTTAAAAACTCCCTCTTCCCTCTTGCTTTGATGGCTACTCGCATGTTTTAAATAGGACATAACCGATTGATAAGGAATTCACAGCATGTCCGAGAACAAAACCACTAAACTTATCACTGCCGGTCGTGATAAGAAGTGGACCAATGGTGTTGTTAACCCACCAGTACAACGCGCTTCAACTGTCGTATTTAACTCAGTAGAAGAGAAGCGTAAAGCTACGATTAACCGCGCTAACAAGACCCTTTTTTACGGACGTCGTGGAACCAACACTCATTTTGCCTTCCAAGATGCGATGGTTGAAGTAGAAGGCGGCGCGGGTTGTGCACTGTACCCGTGTGGTACAGCAGCAATTTCGAATGCCATTCTCTCTTTTGTAGAAACAGGTGATCATATTTTAATGGTTGACACCTGCTACGAACCTACTCGTGATTTCTGTGACACCATCATGAAAAAGATGGGGGTAGAGACAACTTACTACGAGCCAACGATTGGTGAAGGTATCCAAGACCTTATCAAGCCAAACACTAAGGTGCTGTTTACTGAGTCTCCAGGCTCTGTCACCATGGAAGTGCAGGATATTCCAACACTAGCGCGTATCGCTCATGAACATGACATCATCGTTATGCTAGACAATACTTGGGCGGCTGGCGTGAACTTCTCACCGTTTGATTTTGGTGTTGATATCTCGATTCAAGCAGCGACCAAATACATCGTGGGTCACTCTGATGTGATGCTAGGTACGGCAGTCGCCAATGAGAAATGCTGGGATCAACTAAGAGAGCAAAGTTACTTGATGGGGCAATGTGTCTCACCTGATGATGCTTATTTAGGGCTTCGCGGCATTCGTACTCTTGATGTGCGTCTACGCCAACACGCAGAAAGCAGCTTGAAGGTCGCAAAATGGTTAGAGACTCGTCCTGAAGTTAACCACGTTCGTCACCCTGCTCTTGAGTCTTGCCCAGGCCATGAATTCTTCAAACGAGATTTTACTGGCGGTAATGGCTTGTTCTCTTTTGTACTCAACAACTCTAATATCAAAGCGACGACAGCGTTACTTGATGGAATGACACATTTTAGTATGGGTTACTCTTGGGGTGGATTTGAAAGTTTGATTCTAGCTAACGAACCAAGCAGTTTTGACAGCTTGAGAACTGTTGCCAATCCTAATTTCGAAGGTACCTTGATACGTGTTCATATTGGGTTAGAAGATGTTGATGACCTGATTGCTGATCTAGAGGCGGGATTAGAACGTTATAGCGCTCTGATTTAATCTGAGACGATAGGTCTAATATGCAAAAAAGGCAGGATATTCCTGCCTTTTTCTGTTTAAAGCATAACTCAAAATACTCATATTCAGATACTTCAGCTCATAATACAAACCGCTCATAGTCCAGAAGCTTTCAAAGCCAATATTGAACCTTAAAGCACATCCACTTAAAGATCTCAGAGCGATGAAAAAATGGCTATGAATTTTTCAATTTCTAAGTGATTGTTCCGCTGAAATAAATAACACTTTATTTGTGTGGGCAACCGACTAAATGATCATTGACCATACCTGTTGCTTGCATAAATGCGTAACAGATTGTTTCTCCTACAAACTTAAAGCCTCTCTTCTTCAAAAACTTACTCATCGCTTTAGATTGCTCGGTAGAAGCGGGAACTTGAGACATCTCGGTCCATTGATTTTCAATCACCTTATTATCGACAAACTGCCATAAAGCATTGGATAGGGATCCAAACTCTTTCTGAAGCTCAAGGGTTGCACGAGCATTGTTGTATACCGAAGCAATCTTGCCCTTATGCTTAACCACATCGAAGTGTTCGATAATATTCGGCACATTGTCTTCATTCAACGCAGCTAACTTATTAAGGTCATAATTGTCAAAAGCGGCACGATAACCCTCGCGCTTTTTAAGTATCGTGATCCAACTAAGGCCAGCCTGAGCCCCCTCTAAAGTAATGAACTCAAACAAAACTTGGTCATCATAAACAGGCACGCCCCACTCTGCATCGTGGTACTCCCTTTCAAGCTCATGTTTAAGCGCCCATGCACACGTTCTATCCACTGTATTAGCTTCCATTTCGATGGTCTCTTTTAGTAATCGTACATAAAAATAATGCCCCAATTAGGGGCATTATTTCAAAGGTCAGTTGACGTTAAGCCACTTCAATTTTATGGAACAAACGATACAGCACAGGCACTACGATTAGCGTGAGTACAGTCGCAAAGCCTAAACCAAACATGATGGTTACTGCCATTGGTTTGAAGAAGATATCCGGTAGTAGAGGGATCATACCTAGAATGGTGGTAATCGCCGCCATACATACCGGGCGAACACGACTCAGAGCCGCATCAACAACCGCTACATACGGATCTTTACCAGATTTCATCTCAATCTCAATTTGATCAAGTAGTACGATACCGTTCTTCAGAAGCATCCCAGATAGACTCAAAAAGCCCAACAGCGCCATAAAGCCGAATGGTGTATTCAAGGCTAGCAAGCCTGTCGTCACCCCTATCAACGCCAATGGAACCGTTAACCAAACGATCAGAGGCTCTTTCACCGAGTTAAACAAGAACACAGTGATTAAGAACATGAACAAGTAACCCAGAGGCATGGTTGTGAACAGTGACGCCTGTGCATCTGCTGACGACTCATATTCACCCCCCCATTCCAATGAGTAACCCGGAGGCATCTCAATCGCTTCAATCTGTGGTTGTAAGCGTTTCTGTAGAGTTGAGGCCGTCTCTTCACCCAATAGATCAGGATCCGCCATTACCGTTAGCATACGCTTACGGTTCTTACGGATGATCAGTGGATCTTCCCATTCTAGCTCGTAACCTAACGTTACTTGTTGAAGTGGGATGTACTCACTTAATGCTGGGCTCCAGATCTTCATGCCTTCGATGTTACGAATATCGACACGCTCGTCTTCAGGCAAACGAGCCACAATCGGCATTAACGTTGTACCATCACGATACACACCAATCGACTTACCAGAGAAAGACATTGCTAGGAAATCATCAACGTCAGATTTAGTAATACCATAACGACGCGCTTGGCTTTCATTGAACTGAGGCTCTAATACCTTAGTTCTTTCACGCCAATCGTGACGAACGTTAAATGCGCCTTCATCAGCACGCATGATGTCCATCACTTGTGCAGCGATTGAACGTAAAACCGTTGGATCAGAACCCACAATTCGCGCTTCAATTTTCGCACCGCCACCAGGACCTAATTCGATCTGTTTAAGCTTGTAGTCAATCTCTGGGAACTGACCATTTACATGTTCACGGAAGCGTTTCATTAGCCCTTCAAGTACTTCATAACTTTTCACACGAACCGTTATCTCGCCGTAAGCGCTATAACTTTTCTCTGGCGCATAAGTCAGCATGAAACGTTGCAGGCCTTTACCCGCGGTTGTCGTGATATGTTCAACTTCGTCCTGCTCAGCTAGCCAACTCTCAAGCACTTTAAGCTTGGTATTGGTCGCTCGAATATCGGTACCTTCTGGCATCCACACATCCACTTGGAACATAGGTGTGGTTGAAGACGGGAAGAAGGCTTGCTTAACGAAACCAAAACCGTACACACTCGCGCCTAAACCAATAATCAGAACAAACATGGTTAACCAAGCACGCTTCATACAGAACTCAAGGAAGTTTTTGTAGATAACAAAAACCATCCCGTTGTATGGGTCCTTACCTTCGTTATCTGGATCGACCTTCTGACCTTTAAAGAACATGTCGGCAAAGAACGGCGTGAGCGAGATGGCAGTAAACCAACTCAGCATCAAGGAGATCAGTAGCACCGTGAACAAGGTGCCACAGTATTCGCCTGTTGAGTCTTCAGATAAACCAATTGGAGCAAACGCAGTCACCGCAATAACCGTCGCACCAAGCAGCGGCCATTTGGTTTGGGTTACGATATCGGTGGCGGCCTGCATCCGGGTTCGCCCCTTCTGCGTGCCGATCAATATCCCTTCCACCACCACAATGGCATTATCCACCAGCATCCCCAAGGCGATAACCAACGCGCCCAGTGAAATACGTTGTAGGTCGATCTTGAAGTACTGCATGAAAATGAATGTACCGAATACGGTCAATAGCAGTATCAAACCAATCAATAGGCCCGATCTTAGTCCCATGAAGAACAGTAACACCACGATTACGATCGCAACCGCCTGCCCTAAACTCACCACAAATCCGCTTACCGACTTGTCTACCTCTTTAGGTTGGTTATAAACCTCGGAGATGTCGATGCCGACGGGTTGTTGATACTTTAGCTCGGCCAATCTTCGATCAAACGCTTCACCAACCGCTACTACGTTCACGCCTTGCGCAAAAGAGACACCAAGGTTAAGTGCGAGCTTGCCGTTATAGCCAATGATGTTACTTGGCACTTCAACATAACCACGAGTTACATTCGCCACATCTTTTAAATAGATGAGACCTTGAGCACCACCTTCTGTCAGAATTAAATCGCCAAGCTGCTCAACATTCTGGAACTCACCCGTTGGATGAATTCGAATGTATTCGTCGCCAATTCTTACCGCACCCGCACTTGATACAATATTTTGAGTCGATAAAAGATTAAATACCGTGCTTGGAGACAGACCTAAGGAGCTTATCCGCTTCATCGATATCTCAATGAATACTTGCTCTTGTTGTTGACCAGAAACAGAGACCTTACTGACCCCATCAACCAACTCCAGCTCTCGCCTTAGATAATCAATGTAATCCAGCAGCTCTTTGTAGCTATAACCATCACCCGTCACCGCAAGCAAGATCCCGTAAACGTCACCGAAGTCATCAATGACTTGAGGATCATTGACCCCAGGTGGCAGTTCAACCTTAAGATCATTCACTTTTCGGCGAAGTTCATCCCAAATTTGCGGAAGATCGTCCGGACCATAGTTATTCTTCATCGTTACCGTTACCTGAGACAGGCCACGGCTTGAAATAGAGTTCACTTCGTCGACATAGGTAAGCTGTTGAATCGCTTTCTCTAGTGGGTAGGTAACTTCTTCTTCCACCTGCTGAGGCGTTGCCCCCGGGTATGAAGTCACGACCATTGCATCTTTGATGGTAAAAGCAGGATCTTCTAAACGCCCCAAACCGAAGAATGCTGAAACACCACCAATAAGAAAGATCAGAGATAGCATCCAGCTAATGACTTTGTTACGTATAAAGTAAGAAGCAACACCTGTGATCTGATCATCACCCTGTTGATCGTCATTTTGGGGCTTGTTATTTACTTCACTCATTGTTCGTCTCCTGAGACAATACTTCCACTGTCATCCCATCTCGCAATCGCGATACGCCTGCAACAACGACATGCTGCCCCATTTCCAATCCTTTCACTACCTGCAATGTTTCCTGGTTTGCTTTTCCTAACACGACTTGTTGTTTCGAGACTGTCTTGTCGTCGTTAAGAACCCACACATAAGAGTTTTTACGATCCAGTTCATCACCGTCTGCATTGAATACCGCTTCGATCGGAATAAGTACACCAGCTTTTAGCTCCAAACCGATATCCCGCCCGTTTGAGGTCACATCAACGGCCATACCATCAAGAATCAAATCGTCTTCTGGCATCGGCAAAGCTAATGTAACCGTGAAGGTACCCGTACTTGGATCGGGTTCAGTGGTGAACTCTTTAATACCTGCGGTGTATTCATTACCGCTTGGCACTCTCACCACAGCTTCCACGTTCGAGAGGAGCGTTTCATTGGGTTGATTCACATAAATTTGGTCAGGGAGCTGAATCACAACTTCGACATCCTCAACACTGTGAATGTTCACAATCTGTTGGCCTACCTGAATATTTTCATATTGGTCGACACTGACTCGAGAAATAATCCCATCAACAGGCGCACGAAGCATAGTGAACGATAAGCGCAGTTTCGCCAGTTCCAACTCGGCATAAGCAATCTGGCGTTGAGCGGCAATTTCATCGAATTGCGACTTAGCCAATAAGCCTTTCTTCACTAGCGGACTCGAACGTCGGTATTGACTATTGATTACCGTGTAACGAGCTTGAGCATTGTCCACATCCAATTGATAATCGGTTGGGTCAAGCTCGGCAATGATGTCCCCTTTGGCAACTCGTTCACCTTCCTTCACATCTAGCTTGAAGATTTCACCCGCAACTCGGAAACTGAGGTGAGCCTTCTCAGCAGCGTTTGCTACCGCAGGGAAATAGAGTTTGTCGCTAAAATCGATGACTGAAATCTCGATAGCTTTAACCAAGGGCGTGTTATTCACTTCTACAGCTTGCTTATCTTCACAAGCCGTCAGTAAGGCTAAACACGACAGGCCAGCAGCCACTTTAAGTGTTTTCATGTTATAGCCCCCTTTCCTTGATCCACTCTCGAACTTTAATGCCCGACTCAAGACCATTGACGCCAGAAGTCACAATGCGATCGCCATCGTTCAATCCAGAGACGATATGGCGTTTTTCATCGATGACAATGGCAACATTTTCAACAATGCCGTCGCTATTCACACGCCATACAGAGACATCATCCCCATCGGTCATCATTGCTGACGTTGGTATTTTGGTGGCCGCCGCTAACGATGAAACGAGATTTACCGAGCCAGACATACCGGGCAAAATACCCACATCGGTTGGTCTTTCCATTACCATGGTGACTTTGTACGAACCTGTTTTCGGGTCAGCTTCGGTATCCACTTCTTGGAAGGTTAAAACGTAAGAGTTTTCAGGAAACGCATCAAAAACCATGGTTGCATCCATCTCGAACCCTGATGAAAAGCGCGTAATAAGTTGGTCGGGTAATAAGAAGACGACTTTAAGAATTTGATTGGTTTGAATATTCATCACGCCTTGTTTAGCCGCAATGTATTCATGGTTTTCAGCAGGAATGATGGAAATGGTTCCGTCATACGGCGCAACCAAAGTGGTGTAGCGAAGATTCGCGTTAGCTTGATTAAGCACCGCGCGAGCTGAATTGTGGTTCGCTTTCGCTTGGTCGAAATCTTGCTCTGATACCACACGATCTTTACGAAGTTTGATCGCACGTTGATATTGAACATCGGCTAGCTGAAAATTCGCTTTTGCTTGCTTCTCGAGTAGTTGATATTCATCGGGATTTAACTTAGCAAGCTCGTCGCCTTTAGACACGTGCTGCCCAGCGGTCACATCGATGCTCTGCAATAACCCAGGAACACGGAATGCGAGTACCGCTCTGTCACCAGCTTCTGTGGTAGCAGGGAAATTACGCTCAAAGGCATTATTACCGACGGAGACAGTGAAGAGTTTGGCGGGTCTGGACTCAGGTTCAGGCACGGGAGGAAGCTCCTTACCACACCCAGACAACCCAGCTAAGGCTGTCAATAGGACAACGGAGGCTCTATACATTGGTGATCATCCATATCTATAAATATTTTTATAACATAGATTAATCACATGTAACTTACCAGTCAGCGTAAGATTTATTTAGAGAAAATTATTAAAAAAAATAACGGCTTGGAATAAATTTTCCTAAACCGTTATCTAATCCTTTTTAGGTTTTACCACTACATGTTCTTAAATTCACGATTCACTTTAAACGTATCTGAGGTGACATAAGCTTCCATGTTGCGGACACTGGTCTCTAACTTCTGGAAATCACCCTCTAAAGTGTTCAATAGCGACTCTGCAGTTTGCCCTTTTTCCCAAGGCTTTTGCTTCAGCGTATGCTCTTGTTTCGCCTTCATTTGGTCGACATACTGAGGTGGTTGTTTTTCAAGCATAAATGTCAAAGCTAAATACGCTAATAACACCAGAAAACTACCACCAAGCAGTGCTGCTGAGATAACTAAGATGCGAACCAACCACACTTCAAGGCCAAAATAGTTCGCTAACCCTGCACACACACCAGACAATTTGCCGTTAATCGTGTCGCGATACAGTTCTCTACTCATAGTTTCGTCTCCAGTTAGGCGACTCCGCATCCAGTATTTTTTCTAGCGTTTTCACTCGGTCTTGCATGGATTCGGCTTGCGCAGAAAGCTTATGCAGACGTTGAAGATCCGTTTCAGAAAGACCATTGCTGGATTTCTTCTTGCTGCGGTAATGTAAGAATAACCATAGTGGTGCCACGAAGATTAAAAAGACAATCAGTGGACCTGCAATTAGAAATGTTGACATAGACAACTCCTAGATTATTTATCGCGGTTTTCAACTTGTTGCTTCAGTTTCGCTAGCTCTTTTTCGATTTCATCTTGAGCTTGTAGCTCGGCAAACTCTTGGTCTAAAGATTTTGCGTTGCCAGTCTTAGCGTAAACGTCCGCTTCAGCTTCTAATTCATCCACTTTACGCGAGAATTGCTCAAACTTCGCCATTGCTTCGTTGGTTTTGCTTGAGTGCAGGTGTTTTTGAACATCACGACGGCTGCTTGCCGCATTGTTACGAATCATTAATGCTTGTTGCTTTGCACGAGTTTCTGCGATCTTTGTTTCAAGTTTACCAATTTCACTCGTCAATTTTTCGATGGTTTCATGAACCAAGGTTTGTTCGGTGTGAAGGCTCTTGATGATGTCTTCCAGTTTTTGCTTTTCGATTAGCGCCGCTCTCGCCAAATCTTCGCGTTGTTTGGTCAGGGCAAGTGTCGCTTTATTTTGCCAATCTAGAATCTGTGTTTCGATAGCTTCTACTTTACGCGCTAGCTCTTTCTTGTCAGCAATTGCTTTTGCTGAGTTGGTACGAACTTCAACTAAGGTGTCTTCCATTTCTTGGATAATAAGACGAATCATCTTTTCTGGATCTTCAGCCTTATCTAATAGTGCACTGATGTTTGAATTTACAATGTCTGCAAAGCGAGAAAAAATACCCATGAGGAACTCCTTAATTACAATGATGGCAAATGCGTTTCAAATCGTTGTGCGACTTTATCAATCCACTTGCTCAAAAATTTACGTTTGTTGTTAAACCTACCATAAATAATCCAAGTAGCGTGCCAACTTTTAAGCCATTTATTATCAGTTACTTACAATAAAATGGTGATTAACTCGAACCATGCTATGATGAATTTAGCCAAGTATTGGTATTTTTCACCACTATGGCTCTTACATGACCTCTCCAGCGATTAATTCATACAAGGACCCGCTATGCAGCAGAACCTCATTGGTGAATCACCTAGCTTTCTCTCTGTGTTAGATAAAGTTTCCCAACTCGCACCAATAGAAAGACCCATTCTGATCATTGGCGAACGTGGCACAGGTAAAGAGTTGATCGCACAAAGACTGCATTACCTTTCAAGACGTTGGGATCAACCTTTGATCTCATTGAACTGCTCAACCTTAAGTGAAGGTTTGATTGATTCAGAACTGTTTGGTCATGAATCGGGATCCTTTACGGGTTCGAAAGGGCGTCATCAAGGTCGTTTTGAAAGAGCAGAAGGCGGAACGCTGTTTCTGGATGAGCTGGCGACCACTCCCCTTGCGGTTCAAGAGAAACTACTGCGCGTTATTGAATACGGGCAATATGAACGTGTCGGTGGGCAAAAGGCGCTAAGTGCCAATGTCAGACTGGTGTGTGCAACCAATGCCGACTTACCAGACATGGCATTAAAGGGCGAATTCCGAGCAGACCTATTAGATAGACTGGCGTTTGACGTCATTACTATCCCTCCTTTGCGTGAGCGAAAAGAAGACATCATGCTACTGGCAGAATATTACGCCATTAAGATGTGTCGTGAATTGGAATTGGAGTTGTTTGTTGGCTTTGCCCCCTCTGCCGTTGAATCGCTTTTGGATTATTCTTGGCCAGGGAATGTACGAGAACTCAAAAACGTCATTGAGCGAGCTATCTATCAGCACGGAAAAGATCCATATCCTATTGAATATTTGGTGTTTAACCCATTTAAACCCGCATGGAAAACAGAGCAAGATTCCCCTCCGGAAACTGGCAATGAGCCGTCTAACAGCCATACTTCATCAGAGAGCTTGTTTTCTTTGCCGCTTGATTACAAAGCATGGCAAGAACAACAAGACATCAAGCTACTCAACCAAGCCCTCAAACAGAGCAAATATAACCAGAAACAAGCCGCAGAATTACTTGGGTTAACCTACAACCAATTACGTGGAATGGTGAGGAAGTACGCGATTGTCGGACAAGCTAACGATAAATAGCTGTCCACGCTTGATTATTATTTGGAGCCGAATAAATAAAATGTTAAATTGTCCGGATCTTGAGGCTCCTCTAACGCCTCGTTTCGAAAAGTATTTCTTTTTATGAAAGCACTAATAAGACTATCACTGAGCATCTGTACGCTGAGCTTTCTCGCTGGATGTGGTGAGAGTGTGAATCACGAGCAAATCCGTGAAAAAGGCTTCATTTATTGCGGCCAAGGTAATCCTAGTACCTTCAACCCACAGCTGGTTGATAGTGGCATTACCGCAGAATCGCTGAGTCCTCAAATTTTCGATACACTGCTCACTCTTGATCCGATGACGTACCGACCAAAACAGAACTTGGCGACAAGTTGGTCTGTTGATAAATCAGGTACAGAGTACACGTTCAAACTGCGCCCAAATGTTGCGTTCCAAACGACAGACTGGTTCACCCCAACTCGTAGCATGAATGCACAAGATGTGGTGTTTAGCTTTGAACGTGTCATTGATAGTTCAAACCCATTTCATTATGTGGGTGGCGGCCTATACCCGTGGTTTGCCGGAATCGACTTCAAGACCCTGATTGTCGATATCACCGCGGTTGACGACCTAACAGTGAAATTCCAATTAAGTCGCCCAGACAATTCATTTCTCAATAACATCGCCACCAGCTATGCGGTCATTCACTCTAAAGAGTATGCCAATCAGCTCATTGCAGCGGATGAGAAAAATCGAATCGATTCCAATCCAGTCGGCACTGGCCCTTTCTACTTGGATGAATACCAAATCAACGACCTAGTGCGCTTGAAAAAGAACAAGCACTACTGGAAGGGTGAAGTACAAATGGACCAAGTTGTGTTCGATACTTCGCAACGTGGAACAGGCACACTTGCCAAGCTTCTGCGTAGTGAGTGTGACGTGCTCAACTCACCAATTTCTAGCCAAATCCCTATTATTCAGGCTCATGAAGAGTTGAAGATTTCTGCTACTCCGGCGGTTAATGTCTCTTTCATCGCGCTGAATACTGAGCACCCTGCACTGCGTGACTCTCGAGTTCGTAAAGCGCTCAACTTAGCCATCAATCGTCAGAACATTCTTGATTCTGTGTATTACGGTACAGGAACCAAAGCCTACACCTTGCTTCCTCCGACTTCTTGGGCTCACCAAAAAGACAGCGTTCAAGTTCGCTACGACCGAAACTATGCGGTTGCGCTTCTCAAAGAAGCTGGCGTTGAACCTGGGTTAGAGCTGTCAATGTGGGTACCACTAGAGCCACGCGCATACAATCCAAGTCCAAGAAAAACGGCAGAACTTATCCAAGCAAACTTAGCCGATATTGGTATTGAATTGAAACTCTATACCGACGACCGATTTGACCGCACACAGTTGTCCTCTATTTCCTCAACAGACTTGTTGCTTACAGGCTGGATAGGCAATACCGGTGACCCGGACAACTTCTTACGTCCGCTGCTCTCATGCAGCTCTGAGCGTGCAGGGTTAAACGTCTCGATGTGGTGTAATTCAGACTTTGATTTCCTTCTCGACTTAGCATTAGAGATCAATCAACAAAGGCACCGTGTGAACTTGTACCGACAAGCCCAAAACATTCTCAATGAAGAAGTTCCTGTGATTCCTTTAGCTCATGGCGTGCAATTTCGCGTGCACGATCGTTCGCTAACAGGCTTTAAAGCAAGTCCTTTCAATGCCCAACCTTTTGATCAAGTCAGAAGAGAGGTGCAGTAATGTTTTGGTATACATTAAGACGTGTAAACTTATTCGTTATTACGCTAGGAATTCTGACCTTGGTAGGTTTTTCCCTGCTTCGATTAGACCAAACCTCACCTTGGGCAATTCAAGATTTTTGGCCCGGTTGGATTAGCTATATCACTGAATTATCGACGCTAAACTTTGGCCTAAGCAAACACGGTGTGCCTATCATCGATGAGTTGGTCCTGGTGTTCCCTGCAACGCTAGAGCTGTGCTTCTTTGCCTTTGTGTTGGCACTCATCATCGGTATCCCTTTCGGCACCATTGCTGGTATGAGACAAGGTAAATTTGTTGATACCACCATATCGTTCACCTCAATGGCCGGTTACTCTGCGCCTATATTTTGGGTCGCGTTGCTGATGATCATGGTGTTTTCACTGCACTTTGAAATGTTCCCAGTTGGTGGCCGATACGACCTACTTTACGAGATTGAACACGTGACTGGATTCGCGATGATTGACGCCTTTTTTGCCGAGGGTCGCTACCGTGCGCACGCACTACAAAGTGTTATCGAGCACATGGCGTTGCCTTGTCTTGTTTTAGCACTGGCGCCAACGACTCAGGTCATCCGATTGATGAGAGCGTCAGTGGCTGAAGTAATGACGCAAAACTACATCCGCGCTGCGCGAATTAAAGGTCTTTCCACTAGAGAGATCATCACGCAGCACGTGCTAAGAAACGCGATACCTCCGATTATTCCTAAGGTCGGTGTTCAGCTATCGAGTATGTTAACGCTTGCTATTGTTACCGAGTCTATCTTTAACTGGCCGGGCATTGGCCGCTGGTTATTGGATGCCTTATCGAATCAAGATTACGTTTCAATTCAAGCTGGTGTAATTGTGGTGGCTACCTTAGTTTTGACCGCTAATATTCTGTCCGATCTACTGGGCGCGATGATCAATCCACTGGTAAGGAAGGAATGGTATGCTAACAAATAACGTCTACCAAGAAGAACAGATTCCAACCCAGTTCGAACGTTTCTGGCGCAGCTTCCGCAGCAATAATCTAGCTATGTTTGGCTTGTGGTGTTTGGTGCTTATCATTCTGGTCACCGTCACTTCACCGTGGCTAGCCCCGCATGATGCACAAGAACAAACCGGTCACCTATTAACGCCGCCCTCTTGGGATCCTGCGGGAACGGTAGAATACTTTTTGGGTACGGATGACTTAGGCAGAGATATTCTCTCTCGCCTAATAATTGGCTCTCAGTTAACCTTCGGCGCCGCGGTGGTGATTACCTTTATCGCAGCCGTCATTGGTTGTCTGATTGGCGTACTTGCTGGTATGACGCGCGGTTTACTATCAAGCACGCTAAACCACCTGCTTGATACTGTTATGTCGATTCCATCTCTTCTGCTGGCGATTATCTTCGTGGCATTCCTTGGCTTTGGGGAGTTTAATATCTTGCTCGCCTTGTGCTTGGCACTGATCCCGCGCTTTATACGCTCGGTGTACATTGCCGTGCATGCTGAAGTAGAAAAAGACTATATTCTGGCTTCTCGCCTTGATGGTGCGAACGATTTTTACCTGCTATGGAACTCAATCCTTCCGAACATCCTTACCGTGATCGCTCTTGAAGTTACGCTGGCACTGTCAGTCGCAATTCTTGATATCACGGCTTTAGGTTTCCTAGGGCTTGGCGCTCAAGCACCGAGTACCGAATGGGGCTCCATCTTGGGTGATTCGGTCGAGTTGATTTACCTTGCGCCATGGACAGTTACCCTACCCGGCTTAGCTATTATGTTTACAGTTATCGTGATTAACCTCGTCGGTGAAGGTGTTCGCCAAGCGCTAAATGCAGGAATCGAATAATGCCGTTACTTGATATTCGACATCTAACCATCGAGATTGAGACCCCTCAAGGGATGGTTAAAGCCGTAGATCGAATGAGTATTACCCTCAATGAAGGGGAAATTCGTGGCTTAGTAGGTGAATCAGGCTCAGGTAAGAGTTTGGTTGCAAAAGCGATCGTCGGAGTATGTAAAGAAAACTGGAAGGTTTCTGCAGACCGAATGCGCTTAGGTAATATCGACCTACTGCAACTGACGCCGAAAGAAAGACGCCGAGTGATCGCCCGCGATATCGCAATGATCTTCCAAGAGCCATCAACGTGTCTTGACCCTTCTGAAAAAGTAGGTAACCAGCTCGTTGAAGCGATCCCTTCCCATTCGTTTGAAGGTCGTTGGTGGCAACGATTTAAGTGGCGTAAGAAGCAAGCGATCGCATTACTACACAAAGTCGGCATCAAAGACCACTCTCGCCTAATGGACAGTTACTCTTATGAGCTGACAGATGGTGAGTGTCAAAAAGTCATGATCGCAATGGCGATCGCTGCCAAGCCAAAAGTCTTGATTGCTGACGAGCCAACCAACGATTTAGACCCAATTACACAGTCTCAAATATTGCGTCTTTTGAGTCGTATGAACCAGATCAATAACACCACCATCGTGTTGATCGGCCATGACTTAACCACCATTACCCAATGGGCGACTCGCATTACCGTGATGTACTGTGGTCAATCGGTAGAATCCGCTGATACACCGAAGCTGTTGGATGCACCAAAGCACCCGTACACCGTTGCTTTGTTAAAAGCGATGCCAGACTTTAACGACTGGATTCCCCACAAGGAGAAGCTCCAGTCTTTGCCGGGGTCAATTCCACCGCTGCAACATCTTCCTATTGGTTGTCGATTAGGGCCTCGCTGCCCATACGCACAAAGGCAGTGTGTCGAGATCCCACATACGAAACGTATCAAGAACCATAAGTTCAACTGTCACTTCCCTCTGAATATGGAGAAGAAAAAGAAATCATGAGTGCATTATTAGAAGTCAGTGATTTGTCTAAAGACTTTACGACTCGCTCTGGTCTTTTCCGTAAAAAGATTCATCAGGCGGTGAAGCCAGTTAGCTTTTCTCTTGAAGCAGGCCAGACAATTGGTTTTATCGGCCAGAATGGTTCTGGCAAATCAACATTAGCCAGAATGCTCGCAGGCATGGTGGAGCCAACCGCAGGCGAGATCCGCGTGAATGGCGAAAAGCTAGAGCACAAAGACTACTCGACTCGTTGTAAGCTGATTCGAATGATCTTCCAAGATCCGAATACGTCACTTAACCCGCGCATTCAGATCGGTCGAATTCTTGAAGGTCCATTAAAGCGAAACACCAACATGCCTCCAGAAGCTCGTATGCGTCGTGTGAAAGACACACTACTGCGCGTAGGCCTTCTACCGGAACATGCGTATTTCTACCCTCAGATGCTTGCTGCAGGCCAGAAACAAAGGGTTTGTTTGGCTCGTGCCTTAATACTTCAGCCATCCATCATTGTTGCTGATGAAGCTTTAAATGGTTTGGACATGGCAATGCGCTCGCAAATCATCAATCTGTTCTTAGAGTTACAAGAAGAGATGGGCGTATCGTTCGTTTATGTATCTCAACACCTCGGTATTGTTAAGCACATTACCGACAAGATTATTGTCATGCATGAAGGCAATGTGGTTGAGAGTGGGGAAACAGATCAAGTGCTAACCAATCCAACTCACCAAATCACCCAAAGATTGGTTGAGAGCCATTTCTCCAAAGCGCCGAACCACTAACCTGGAATCACGCTACATTTAGCAGAGGGGAAAAGTATGTATCGAACAGCTTCAATGCTTCCCCTCTTGTTGGTGCTGTTGTCCTTTAACGCGACAAGCACACCGCTCACATGGCTAGATAGAAGCTTCGTCGAAACTGCCTTTTATAACGTCGCGCTTCAACACGAATACTCCCAAGGCAACAAACCGCTCGCCAAGTGGAAACAACCGATCAAGATTTGGATCGATCATCGAGTGGGCGATGAGGAACTGCATCAAGAGATCACAGAGCTTCATATCAAACACTTATCTGAAGTCACCCAACATCCAATAACAATCGTCAGTAAAGAGTCCGAAGCGAACGTTAAATGGATATACACAAGGCAGAGCCAGTGGGTATCTGAGGCGAAATCGGTGCTCAAGCTCAAATCAACTCAACATTTAAATAGCGCCATCTGCACGGCGGGCTATAGAACCAATTCTAAAGGCGAGATTGTATACGCTGGGATTGTAATCCCGGTTGATCAGGCAAGATCGCGAGGTAAGCTGGTCGCCTGTATCGTGGAAGAGATCACACAAGTTCTAGGCCTGCCGAATGATTCAGATAAAGCCTACCCTTCTATTTTCAACGACCACACGCCAGAAGACTTATTATCGCCGTTAGACGTAGTGCTACTGCAATTGCTGTATGAACCAGAATTGAAAGCTGGAATGACAAAATCTGAAGTAAAACCTATCGTTCGAAAGATACTCAAGAGATACAGCAAAACAGGTGTGCTTCAGCAAGCTTCTAAAGCCGCACAGCAAGCGCCTTTGTATCAGTTGATTGGGTATTGACGAATATACGTTGGAAGTAACTTAGATGGGATAATTGAATGATAGCGCTGCCTAAGAAAGGCAACGCTGACTTACGATGTTACTGTATTACGAAAGAACTAGCGCTTAGCTGCCTGCTTTTTCAATTCGAAGTCGAACTCATCCGGGAACAAGATAACGCCTTCTTCTTGCTCGTTCGGGAATACTACAACAGCAAGTTCGTCGTCTTCTAGACCGTTCGTCCAGCGACTGTGCCATTTGTTCAACGAAATAGACTCAGCTTTACACTCAGACCAATCACCCGTTGCCCATGATTCTGCGAACTCTTGGTTTGGCCATACTGGAACACAATCTTCATCTTCTGTGTTCAGCATTACACAACCGTGTTCATCGGTTAAGATCCATACTTCACGGTTTGCTACGATTTCTTTCACACAGTATTTCAGGCGTTGCTCGCCCGTATACTTGTTGATTTCAGCGATTTTTTTATCGTCTAGCTGTGTAGTCATCTTAATTTCCTACTTTAGTCAGTAACTTTGCTCTTAAAGCTATTTTATGCCGAGTGTTGTTAACTTCAAACATTATCGATGAAGAAGAAAGTCTACTTCAAAGAAAAACGCCTGCTAAATAAGCAGGCGTTTAATATTAAGCGACTTGATTAAACAAGCTCACCTTGTAGCCAAGGCCAGCCTTGCTTCTTACGGCTTAGTGTATTTTCCATCATTAATACGCCGCCTTTCTCGTGCTTAACCAATTTCTCAGCCCACTCACCTTTGTATAGAAGACGAGTTTGAGCAGTAGTGATATCTGTTAGCATTACCGCAGCGAACGCTAGACCGTCTTTCTCACAACGCTCTTCAAGATCAGCTTCTAGCGCTTCGATCATGCCGTCTACTTGCTCAAGAGTCGCAAGTTCAACTTGACCAACAACAACATCACGACCGTTGAATGGGTAGCCTTTAAGGTCTTTTTCTACTAGCTGTGCAGCAGATAGGCCTTCGATGTTTGTTTTTGCGATTAGAAGCGCTTTGATGAATGCATCAACGTCAGTTACGCCAGCAATTTCAGCAAGCTCAGCAACCGCGTCTTTGTCTTTTTGAGTACATGTTGGAGAAGCGAAACCAACTGTGTCTGAAAGAATTGCAGACATCATTAGTTTAGCGATTTGTTGAGAGATTGCGTGACCTTCAATCTTGAACATGTTGAAAAGTACAGTGTTTGTACAACCAACAGGCCAGATCCAAGCTTCCATTGGGTTTACTGTCATCACGTCGCCTAGACGGTGGTGATCAACAATACCTACGATCTCTGCATCAGCAACATCATCTGGTGCTTGTGCTAGATCTGAGTAGTCTACTAGCCAGATTTTCTCACCAGCAACAGAAGTACGAAGCTCTGGCTTTTCAGCACCAGCGACTTCTAGAATGTGTTGAGTTTCGCGGTTGATCTCGCCTTGGCGAATTGGTGTCGCTTCCTCGCCACGAGCCTTAAGAAGCTCAGTTGCAACTAACGCACTACAAATACTGTCACTATCAGGGTTTTTGTGACCAACAACTAAAATCATGTTTCTTCCTATTACACTAACAATTATGACTCTACCTTTAGAGCCTCTCTTTATTAGCCATACTTTACCTCATTTTTTTAGATTGGTCATGTTTCGTGGGTTTAGCCAATAGTAACAATAGATAAAAAAACAACAAATGCAATTGATAATTATTATCATTAGTATATATTTATCTTAAGCCACTAATTTTGAGTAACACCTATGGATCGACTAATCTCTTTTTTGCCAAGCAGTAGTGCTGCGAAAACAACTCAGTTTTCACTGTCATTTAAGCGCCTGCTTTTGCCTGTCTCACTTGCAGCTTTGGTTGCAGCCCCAGCTACACGAGAGCTGACGGTGACTACTTTGTCAGACGCGTTTTGGGCAGTGTCTTGTTATGTTGCTTTAACCTTGGCTATTTACCACTGGTTAAGTCTGTACATAAACAAAGATAACGTCTTCAATAAGCTCGTCCATCAATCTCGTTCAAACCAAGTGGTATTCGCGGCTCTCATGGGCGCGTTGCCCGGCTGTGGCGGTGCGATAGTGGTAACCACACAATTTATCTCGGGAAAACTCGGATTTGGTGCGGTAGTTGCGGTGCTCGTCTCAACCATGGGTGACGCGGCGTTCCTGCTCATAGCGAGCGAGCCTAAGACAGGTTTAACCATGATGGCGATGGGCGTGATTGTGGGTACTGCGTCAGGCCGAATCATTAACTTGTTTCACGCAGACGACTTCTTACGCCCAAAAAAAGCAGAGAAAAATGAAGTGGTGAGCAGCTGTGCTTCTCAATCTCAAGACAAAGAATCGGTCTCTAAAAAAGCGATAAACCTGCAAGGTTACCTGTGGTCTGTACTGATTATTCCGGGTGCTGCCGTTGCCCTACTTGGCTCTTTTCAAGTCGATGTGAACGAGCTGCTCGCTTTGCCTGAAATGTCGATGGAATGGGCGGGGACAGTTTTGCTGATCAGCTCGATGTTTCTATGGGGCCTCACTCGGGAAATTGAGGATTACAAATCAGCCGTGAGTGAGGACGAAAAGTGTATAGGCTCTCACCCATTGCAAAAGACCGCTCAAGATACAAACTTTGTCACCGCTTGGGTGGTGGTTGCCTTTCTTTTCTTTGAATTTGGCTCTGTGATAGCAAATGTTGATTTTGCGACGCTATTCTCAAGCTGGGGCATCATGCTCCCCCTGGCTGGCGTGTTGATGGGTTTGCTACCGGGCTGTGGACCGCAATTATTGGTCACTAGCTTATACCTTTCAGGCGCCCTGCCACTTTCGGCTCAGGTAGGTAACGCAATTTCAAATGATGGTGACGCGCTATTCCCTGCGATTGCGATGGCTCCCAAAGCGGCACTGGTCGCGACCTTATACTCTAGTGTGCCCGCACTAATCTGTGCTTATAGCTACTGGTTTATATTTGAGATCTAACTTGAGTAGAGTTAACTCCATAGGCTTCTGTAAGGTCGGTACTTTGTATCGGCCTTTTTGTTTCCGCCTGCTTAAGTCTTTCCACAGGTTCTTTTTACATTCCCTTCCTGCTTCACTGCTTCTACCACCTCTCTCAAACAGCGCGTTACAGCCTGTCTCAAAAACGCCCTCTATTAGCCCTGTATAATGCTTATTTAGAAACACCAACACTGATATCAAAAATACAAAAAGCCCCTGTAAGAGTGCTTACAGGGGCTTTAATTCAAGCTTTAATCTTGGTTCTTAAGACAAGACTTAAGAAACTTCGATTGGACCACCGAATGAAGTTACTGGAGGCAGTTTGCCTTGGAACTTCTCGAAATCAACCAAACATGTGTTTGCTGACGTTGCTTGAGCAAGTTCAGACGTACCGATATCTTGAGTCAGTGTGTTTGGATCGCCGTATGTATCTAGCGCGCCCACTTTCTCGTTGATCGGACCGTACCAAGCACCTTCTTCGATACGAACAACACCAGGAGCGTAGCTATCCATTAGAACAGCACCTGCTAGTAGTTGACCACGGTCGTTAAACACACGTACTACATCGCCATCTTTGATGCCTTTCTTCTTAGCATCTACTGGGTTGATGTAGATTGGCTCACGGCCTTGTACCGCGTAAGTCGCACGCCACTCTTCAGATTCACACATCTGAGAGTGAAGACGCTTGTCTGGGTGACAAGATTGTAGCCAGTACGGGTGCTTGTCAGAGCCTGGACCACCGTGTGAACGTTCAGATTTTTCGAACCACATTGGGTGTTCTTGACAGTGCTCGTAACCCATGTTGCCAACAGTACGGCTTGTGATTTCGATGAAACCAGAAGGCGTGCCTAGTGCGTTGATCTCTGGATCTTCACGGAATGAAGCGTGACGAGTCCATGGCTTACCTTTGCCGAAGTCTAGGAAACCTTTCTCCCAGAACTCATCAAACTCAGGCATTTCGAAGCTACCTTCGTTTGATGCGCGACATTCGTCGTACAGAGATTTAACCCACTGCATTTCGTCCATACCACGCGTGTAATCGTCGTAACGACCCCAACGCTTAGTTAGGCTAGACATGATCTCGAAGTCAGTCTTAGACTGGAACAGAGGATCCACTAGCTTGTGCATTGCGATCAAACCACGGCCAGAGTACGCGCCGTAACCATCGATATCGTTACGTTCCCACTGAGTACAAGCTGGAAGAACAATATCAGAGTGACGACAAGTTGCAGTCCAAGCGAAATCAACAGCCACTACAGTTTGTAGGCTCTTGAATGCTTTACGCATCTTGTTGCGATCTTGGTGGTGGTGCCACGGGTTGTTACCACTGAATACCATCATCTTGATGTCAGGCAGTGTCACTGTTGCGCCGTTTGCTTTGATCTTCTTACCTGGCTCTAACAGGCTATCTACCCAACGAGCAACAGGGATTACGCGGCTGTAACCGTTGTAATCAGTGTTAGTGTGCTTAGGCGATTGACCTTTGTCGATGTTCAGCGGGAATGAACCCGGAGCAGCGAAGCCAGTTGAAGATACACCGATACCAGAGTAGTGGTGACCGTAAGAGATACCACCGCCCGGAAGACCAATTTGGCCAACCATTGCTGCGATAACTGCACACATCCAGTAAGGCTGTTCACCGTGCTCTTGACGTTGGATACTCCAACCAACAAGAATCTGTGTACGACCGTTAACCAGCATCTTAGCGAAGTCACGAATAGAGTCCGCGCTTGCGCCACAGATAGCAGAAGCCCATTCTGGCGTCTTCTCAACTCTGTCTTTCGTTTCACCTTGAACGTACTTGATGAAATCTTCAAAACCTAGACAGTAAGTTTCGATGAACTTCTTGTCGTATAGGCCTTCGTTGTAAAGAACGTGAGCAACACCAAGCATGAACGCCACATCAGTTTGTGGGTTGATGTACATTTGCTCGTTTTCTAGGTAACGACCTGTTTTGTTTTTAACAGGGTCAACAGAAACAACGTTGATCTCTTTCTTAGCAACTTTTTCTTTCAGCTGTTCTAGGTATGCGAACGACTCGTGAGTCTCACATGTCCAACCTACTTGAAGGTTTTTAACTGGATCGTTACCCCAAAGAACAATGTTGTCACTGTTTTCTAGGATAAGTTCCCAAGATGTACCTTGTGCGTAAACTTCAGTAGAACCTAGCACGTAAGGCATGATCGTTTGACCAGCACCTGTTGAGTAGTCACCGATTTTCTTCACAGAGTAACCGTGAAGTGCCATTGCACGTTGCATGTGGTTAGTACAGCTATGGAACTGACCTGTTTGTCTCCAACCAGTTTGACCTGTGTGAAGCGCCCATGGACCGTAATCTTTCTGTACGCGCTCTAGCTCGCGGTAAACAAGGTCTAGTGCCTCATCCCAAGTCACACGAATAAAGCGGTTGTTACCACGCGTGTCTGCGCTGTACTTATGCTTCTTCAACCAATCTAGGCGAACCATTGGGTAACGCACACGTGATGGGCTGTAGATAATACCTTTAATACCTTTCAGCATCTCTGTTGGGTGCTGATCGATTTCTAGAGGTTTAATTTCTTGTACTTTACCCGCGTAAACGCGAGCTCGGAATGCACCCCAGTGAGAACCAGAGACTTTCCACGCGCCGTCTGTTTCTGCAGCAGACGCTGATGCCGACGCCAATAAGCTTGGACCGATAACCGATGCCGCACTTGTAGTAGCGACACCTTTCAGGAAACTTCTTCTTGTAATTGCCATTGTGTTACTCCAATTGACGTCTTATTAGTGATGGCCTTCAGAAAAATCTGATGAGTGCTTCTGTAGATACTTAAGAACAAGTGCTTCTGTATCTGTATCGAAGTTAACGAACGCAATCATACCATCTAGCATGCCTACCCAACCGTTAGCGCTGAAGTGAGCTTCATCTGGCTGTGAGTGACACGTTGAACAGTTAGATTGGTACGCTTGACCCGCTGCGTTCCAGATTGGATCGAAGTTATCAACCATAGACTCTTTCTTCATCCAAAGTGCTAGGTTAACTTCTTCCCATGGAAGGCCAGTAAGCTCATCTTCTTTCTTCTCACCAACAGTGACAACGTCACTTTGAGATACTTCTTTCGTCAAGATTGCAGTTGAGATGTTCATACCGAAGTCTTCTTGGATTACACGTCCGAAGCCTTTCGCTTTACGCCAACCGTCGATTTGAATCTTGATCATGTCGCCTTTTTCGTCGATAACCGCAACTTTACTTGCAGGGCTTAGTAGACCCGCTTCAACTGTTGCTGTTTCATCTGTGTACATTGGCAGGTGACGAATAGAGATCACGTCAGAACCATTAGCGTAAGATGTGCTGCTTGCTACATTTTCTAGCTCGCCAACAATACCGCTCGCTGATGCCATATCTAATGGAAGGTTGTGAGCAATACCTTTGTGACAGTCAACACAGCTTTGATCACGCTCTGCCGCGTTCTTCATCTGGATACGCGCTGTTGGGCGCATGTTTTCGAAATCCATTGAATCGTAGTTGTGGCAGTTTTTACACTCTAGAGATTTGTTCGAAGAGAAACGATCCCATTCGTGTTTAGCCAGTTCGATACGACGAGCTTCGAATTTCTCAGGTGTATCTAGGTCACCAAATACTTGAGCAAAGACTTCTTTAGATGCTTGCATCTTACGAGCAATTTTTGCTGTCCATTCATGTGGAACGTGACAGTCAGGACAAGTAGCACGTACACCAGAAGTGTTTTTCCAGTGAACCGTTTCTTGTAGTTCTACGTATACGTTGTCACGCATGGTGTGACAGCTTACACAGAACTCTTCTGTATTTGTATGTTCTAGCGCTGTATTAAAACCGCCCCAGAAAATAACACCGGCGATAAAGCCACCCATGGTTAGTACACCAAGACTGATGTGTACTGCTGGGCGAGTCATTGTGCGCCATAATTTAACTAAAAATGATTTCATGTTTAGCTCTCTTAAAAATTAGTTCTAATAAAAATGTGATAGCAAGAGGGCATTACATGCCGCCGTGTGCACCTGGAGGACCTAATACAAACACTTGCAGTGCCCAAACTAGAAAGCCGTAGCCTCCTACAAAAGCCACACTTAATATTGGAAAGAGAACCACTGCAATGAAGAGGAATGACTTCCACTCCAACGAGCGTTTTTCGCCAGTTTCAATTTTATTAACATCACTCATACATTTTGCCTATTTTGTATTTAGTAATTTCGAGTAGCTCATTCTAAGGAGCTAAAGTTCTTGAGTATCTAACAACAAATTTTAGACCATACACAAAGTAGGGTTCAATCAAATCTCTTGTTATAACCCTTGCTAATCAATACTTTTTTGAGGTCATCCAAACTTGTTTTCAGTTAAACAAACTTATTAAAAAGTATTAACAAATGTGAAGAATTAAGTATATTTCACAAATGTTAAAAACCAACACTCGCGCAACTATTTGACAACCGATTTTAACTTTTTACCTACTAAGTAGTAGCCAAAAAAGCCTCAAACAACCACTATTTTGTGTTTTGTTTGTTAAATAATTGATCGTTTTCGAATCAATGACTTTGCAGTTGAAATGCATCATTTGGCACTTTCAGATATGATATAAGCCTTATTAAAAGGAAGCATTATGCAAGACGTTATTGATATATCTTGGTGGCAATTATTGTTTTTCAGTTCACTTCTCTTGCTGCCAATTGTAATCAACCACAAGCTAAAACTTAGCCTTGGCAAAGAGGCTTCTATCAGCATCATTCGCATGACTGTTCAGCTATTTCTGGTTGGCCTCTACCTAGAATACCTGTTCACTTTGAATAGCTTGTGGGTCAATTTACTGTGGTTATTTACGATGATTATCGTTGGGGCAAGCTCGATTGTTGAAAAATCCAAGTTACCGCGAAACCTATTGTTAGTCCCTGTCGCTGTGAGCCTAGCGGTAACCTGTGTACCCATTGTCTTGTTTATCTGCTTATTCATCATTAAACCAACACCGGTTTTTAACGCACAGTACTTAATCCCTATTGCAGGGATGTTATTGGGTAATAGCTTAAGCAGTAATATCGTGGCATTGCAGAACCTGTTTGGTGCCTTTGAAACACAGAAATCAGAATATGAAGCAGCAATCGCGTTAGGCGCGTCTCCTACTTATGCTGCTGCGCCTTTTGTACGTAATGCAATACAGAAAGCGATGTCCCCTATCATGGCCTCTATGGCAACCACAGGCTTAGTAACGCTGCCGGGAATGATGACTGGACAGATCTTAGGTGGTGCTTCACCGATGATCGCGATTAAGTATCAACTGATGATCATGCTGGCGATTTTCGTGATGATGAGCTGCTCTCTAGCCCTTGTACTTCACCTCTCATTGAAGACATCTCTGACCAAAGAAGGGCGAGTTCTCGCTCAAATACAGCCTTCGAAATAACCTCCCTACTCCACTTAGATCTGGTTACTCACTGAATTTGAGACAGGTTATCCACAGAAACTGTGGATAACCAAATCAATATAGATCCTTTTTTGTCCATTTCGACCCAAGGAAAGATCATCGCCTTCGATCTTTGGGTGATTTCAAAGACATATACACACATGGTAATCAGCGCTGTTGAATTTTCAGATGATCATTAGAGAGATGAAGAAGTAGGTTTTCCACAATCGAGTAGGAGGAGGCCTCACGGCCTCCGTCCTCTCACACCACCGTACAAGCGTGGGTCGCATACGGCGATTCCGAATACATTTTCAGTGACTCATACCAATCTCGCAATGAGTACAGGCCCAACTCCTCGAACCATTTTATTGGCATGGCGTGATTTAACTGCGGCGTTAAGGCCAAG